>JADYZK010000322.1 GCA_020853175.1 Bacteroidales bacterium | reverse complement strand
TATCCTTTAAAAGCTTGGGGTTCAAAGCGTGCTCCAAACGACAGGCATATCGCTTCGGTTTGATCTGTTGAAAGGGAATCTATCACAACAATTTCATCGGCAAGGCCTGCCACCGACTGGAGGCATCTGCCAATATTTCTCTCTTCATTTAAAGTGATTACTGCAACCGATAGCTTTTCCATACACACATTCAAGCGGCCAAAATTAAGAAAATATACGCTCTACCAAAGGGCGTGAAACCGTACTCAAATCCATCTTGATCAATCATTCATACGACACAATCGTTTGGTGTTGTTGAATGGAAATAAAAAAAACAATACTTTTGAAACCCAACTCCAATTAAAAAAACATGCTTATGTTGCTTTTTATTGCCAATTCACTAACCGAAAGCATTTCGTGGTTTGCAGCCGGTGTTGCCCTTTTGTTGGGCGTTGTGCTCATTGTGATGTTGTGGATTCATCGCAAAAATACGTATGAGCGCATCACAAAAATGGAAGAAAAAATGCAGGAGCATGACGAAATACTGTACCGTCAAATGGAAGTGGCCAACGAAAAATTTAAGACAGCCCTTCAAATTCATTTATCGGAAATGACCAACAGAATGGCCAAAAACGAAGACCTTACCAACCGCATAGTCAATCAATTGGAGGACATAAAAGACGTGTTGTTGAACGAAGACTCAACTCCTCCCCAAGCTTAATAATCCTTCAGATTTCCGAAAGGCACTACTCAATAGGTGCTTCGGGAATCAACACCCAACAAATGAGATACGCCAGCAACCCTGCTCCACCCAGCGCGGTAAAAAGTACCCAACCGATGCGCACCAATGTTGGATCGAGGTTCATATACTCTGCAAAACCATAGCAAACGCCTCCCAACATTCTGTTGGAACGTGAGCGGTAAAGTTTCTTAACTATGTTCATAATTGTGGGGGTTTAGGTTTGAAAAAAATGATAAAACAAAAAAATACAAACGCCGAATTCGGTCGTTGGTGGCAATAATTTACACAAAAAATTATTTCTTCCCTTTCAAAATCCATCAGCAATTGATTTCCCAGTCAACAACATACCTCGAGAGATCAAAAAAATTGCTGGTGATGCTGTTGCTGAAAAAAGAAAGTAAAAATACACAAATAGGACATAAATAGTACCTTCGCTGATAAAAATACCATCTTTTGATTCCGGCATATACCATAGCAAGCATCCTCGAAGCCTCTCGCATTGAAGAGGTTGTGGGCGAATTTGTAAGTTTGAAACGGCGTGGCAGCAACATGATTGGATTGTGTCCGTTTCATCAAGAAAAAACACCTTCGTTCAGCGTTTCACCCGGGCGCGGAATTTTTAAATGCTTTGGTTGTGGCAAAGGTGGCGATTCGGCCAAATTTCTGATGGAACACGAGCATTTGAGCTATCCCGAAGCCCTCAAATATTTGGCCCGCAAATACCAAATTGAAGTTGAAGAAGAGGAGCAATCGCCCGAAGCCATTGCCGCCCTCAACGAACGCGAACGGATGTTCAATGCCAACACCTTTGCGCAACAATATTTTTCAAACACTCTTTTTGAAAGCAACGAGGGGCGCAATATCGGTTTAAGCTATTTCAAAGAGCGCGATTTCCGTGAGGCGACCATCAAAAAATTCCAATTGGGCTACAGTCCCGACCACAAAGATGCCTTTTCGGTTCATGCCAAAAAAAACGGTTATAGTCCTGATATCCTATTAAAAACAGGCTTATCAGTGGGTTCGGATGAAAGGCTGTACGATCGTTTTCAGGGAAGGGTCATCTTTCCTATACATAACCTTACCGGAAAAGTAGTCGGTTTTGGAGGTCGTATTTTAAGCAGCGACAAAACCAAAGCCAAATACCTCAACTCGCCCGAATCGGAGGTGTACAACAAAAGCAAAACCCTTTACGGCATCTTTTTTGCCAAAAACGCCATCATCAAAGCCGACAACTGCCTGTTGGTGGAGGGTTATACCGATGTGATTTCGATGCACCAAGCCGGAATAGAAAACGTGGTAGCCAGCTCCGGCACTTCGCTTACTGTGGATCAAATCAAGCTGATTCGTCGCTACACCAACAACATCACCATACTTTACGATGGCGATAAAGCCGGCATCAACGCCTCACTTCGTGGCACCGACATGATTCTTGAAGAGGGAATGAACGTGCGCGTGCTTCTTTTTCCTGATGGCGACGATCCCGATAGTTTTGTCAGAAAAAACCGCAGCAGCGATGTAGAAAACCATATTCGCAACGGCGCAAAAGATTTCATCAGCTTTAAAACCGAACTCTTGCTCGAATCTTCGGGCAACGATCCCATTAAAAAAGCCGGGCTGATTAAAGAAATCGTTCACACCATCTCGCTCATCCCCGAACCCATTTACCGATCGGTGTATGTGAAAGAGTGCAGCCGACTGCTCGATGTTGAAGAGCAGACCTTGATGAACGAGCTGAACAAGCTGCTGCGACAAAAATTCAAGGCCAAAACCAATTCTGATCTGCCTGAACCTACAACCGAAACACCTCCACAAGCTGAGGCAGCTTCCAGCCAAGTAACGTATAGTCCGGGTTACTTTCAAGAACGCGAATTGGTAAAAATTCTTCTGCAATACGGAAACCTGCCCATCACCCATGAAATCATTGACGAAACTGGCTTTCCGGCTACTTTTACCGAAACAGTGGCGCGCTTCATCAACGACGATTTGATGAACGACGAACTGTGGTTTACATTTCCTACCCACCGAAAAATTCAAGCGCACTTTGCCGAAGCTCTTAAAGAAGAGGTAGTTCCATCAGAGAAATATTTCATCACCCATCCGCAACCCGATGTTTCTGATTTGGCCGTTGACCTGCTTACCACGCCCTACGAACTTCATAAATGGGAAAGTCGAAATATTTTTGTAAAAACCGAGGTGGACGTTCTAAAAGTGTCCATTGTGAACAGCATTTACAGGTACAAAGACCAAATTTTGGATGCACAACAACAGCAACTGTCGGAGCAATTGCAGCAAACCACCGATTTTGATGATCAAATGATTTTGCTTTCACAAAAAAAGAAACTCGATGAAATTCGTAAAAGGATCAACCAACAACTTGGCATCGTCATTATAAAATAACCTCAAGCCGCGGCAACCCTTCAACTTTTTCGTGTTCTGGTTGTTTCTTTAAAAAAAGAGCCATGAAAAACTACCTTATCGTTGGGGCCTCCTCCGGCATTGGACGCGCCATTACCGAAAAATTATATGCACAAGGCCATTCGCTTTGGGTGATTACGCGTTCGCCAATGGCCTTAGCACATTTGCCCGGTCTTGGTTTTATCACGCCCGATTTTATGTCGGACGAATGGCAACCCGCTGGGCTACCCGACTACTTGGACGGTTTGGTTTATGCGCCCGGAACCATCAATCTGAAACCTTTCAGAGCATTGAAGGCCGATGATTTTAGAAATGATTTTGAAATCAATGTGGTGGGTGCGGTAAAAGTAATTCAAGCTGCACTCAAAGCTTTGAAAGCTTCCAAACAAGCCTCCATTTTACTTTTCAGCACGGTGGCTGTGGGCCAAGGAATGCCCTACCACAGCAGCGTGGCAGCATCCAAAGCTGCCGTTGAAGGCTTAATGCGATCGCTGGCGGCTGAACTCGCTCCCTCAATCAGGGTAAACGCGATTGCACCTTCACTCACCGAAACACCATTGGCAGCACATTTGCTCTCCACACCCGAAAAAATAGAAGCCTCGGCCAAGCGCCATCCATTGCAAAGAATTGGCAAAGCCAATGATATTGCTGCTTTAGGGTGCTTTTTGCTGGGTGATGAAGCTTCATGGATTACCGGTCAGGTGTTGGCTGTGGACGGAGGTCTGTCGCGTTTGCGCATCTAATGAAATTGTGCTAAACCAGATTGAGGTCAGAACTTCACTTCATATCAGAAATATAGAACGGCAATAACTAGAAAAGTGATTATCAATCAACAGTTTACAATAATAAATGTGGGCTATTAAACAATAATTACTCTTCGCTTTTTTTTACAAAAACACTTAGTCCAACGACACCAGGGGTATCAAATTTGGTCATTTTGTTTTCGATACGGATGCGTTGAACACCCGCTTCGGGGATTTTTATTTTATTGATGATGGGCAAGCGATGGTGAATATTTTGGTCCTCCACAGTGCCGGTCCAGTTTTGGTTTTTGTCTTTGAGCTTGAAATCATAATCGCGCGAACGCATCCCACCATTAGAGAAATAGAATGTAAAATTCAAGGCTATATGATCCTGCGTGTAGGCCGTAGAATGAATAAAATCAATTGAAAGATCGTAAAGGTTTTCCGCCGTTTCGATTGGGATTTCCAGTTCGATAAAATCAAAACGATTCCAATTGTTATTTTCAAAAGTTTTATCATACCTATAAATTTCGTTGGAGCTGCAGCCCAACATGAAAACCGCCATTAAAAACAGTAGAAGTATCCTGCGCATTGCCCAAATATTTCTGCAAAAGTAACCAAATTATCAAAAACAGCGAGGAAAAGCGGCATGTGCGGGCAGTTAAACAACGATGCCTAGCATTTACATTTTATATTGAGGCGATGGAGTTTATGAAAAAAACAATTACATTTGCGTCCTATTTATTGAGCTCAATAAAAGCAAAACAGACCAACAATATATGAAAATTAAGTGGAAAAAACACTCCTTCCTTTTTGCTATCATGCTAATTGGAAGCCTTTTAGCAACGTCATGTGTTCCCAAAAGAAAGATGATGTACCTGCAAACCACAGAAAAGGAAGATACAACAAATCATTTCGTTAATGAGCGTACAGCGAGGTATCTCATTCAGCCGGGCGACAACCTTTACATCAAAGTAGTGAGCCTCGACGAAAAAACAGCCCTGCTTTTTAATCCGCTCGAAAAATCGGGTGGCGGACAAAACGTGAACGACCAAGGTATTTATTTGAACAGCTATACCGTGAGCGACGAAGGCAACATTGAGTTTCCGCTTGCCGGCAATATCACCGTTCAAAACTTGGATGTGGAACAAATTAAAGACCGTATTCAAACCGTTCTTGACCAATACCTGAAAGAAACCGTTTTGATTGTTAAATTGGTGAATTTCAACCTCACCATTTTGGGCGAGGTGCGCCGACCGGGACAATACAAGGTTTACCAATCAAAAATCAACATTTTTGAAGCCATGGCCATGGCAGGCGACCTCACCGAATTTGCCGATCGCATGGACGTTCAAATTATCCGTCAAACCAAAACGGGTTCGCAAATTATTCCCATCAACTTAGAAGAAGCCCGCATTTTGAGCTCAGAAAATTATTTTCTTAGACCCAACGACATGATTTATATCAAGCCGCTCAAAATTAAGCAGTACGGTTTCGCTACCTTCCCTTATGCTCTCATTTTCTCGACCATATCAACTGCCTTGCTTTTAATTAACTTCTTTAAATAAAGTTCACTTGTGGAAAACTTTCAACCCTACCAACAGGAAGAAACCATAGATTTAAAAGCCTTGTTTTTTAAATTTACTCGATTTTGGTATCTCTTTGCTATCTCAGTGTTCATTGCCTTATTGGTAGCTTTCTTGTTCAATAAATACACCAAACCCGTTTACGAAGTTAAAACCTCTGTTTTGGTTAAAGACCAAAAAGGAGGCAAAATGGATGCCAGTGCCTTGTTAGGCCTCAATTTTGGCGGGCAACAAAACCTTCAAAATGAAATTGGAATACTTATGTCCTATTCTTTGAGCTATCGTTCCATCCGTGAATTGAACTTCGAGGTTTCCTATTTCAATGAGGACAGTTTCATCAAAACAGAAATGTACGAAACATCCCCTTTTATTGTTGAAGTAGATTTTGAGCGGCCACAATCGGTAGGTCTTCCCTATCGCATCAAATTGGTGGACAACGCCAGCTTTATTTTAAATGCCGAGGGTGAAAATATTTCTTTCTACGATTTCAAGAACGCCAAGCCTACCGGCGATAAAAACGAAAGAATTCTATGGGATGGAACCTATCGTTTTGGAGAGTGGATTGACAACGGCTTCAACCGTTACCGCATCCTGCTGAACGACAACCTTGACCTCGAAGAAGTAGTGAAAGGAAATATGAGTTTCGTGCTCAACGATTATCAATCCATGCTTAAAGTGCTCAGAGGTTTTAAAATTGAACCGATCAACCGTGAGGCCAGCATTCTTGAAATTTCACTTCGCGGAAACATCAAAGCAAAATCAGCCGATTTTTTAAACAAACTCACCGATACTTACGTAATACGCGGCTTAGAAAACAAAAATATTATTGCTGAAAGCACCATCGAATTTATTGATGCACAGCTGGTATCCATTCAAGACTCATTGCAATTTGCTGAAATAGCTTTGCAAGATTTTCAAACCAAGAATGAGTTTATGAACCTCGATGCACAGTCGCAAACGGTTTTTGATTACCTTAAAGAACTCGAAAAACAAAAAGCTGAAATGGTGGTCAAAGCCAAGTACTACCGCAGTAT
>JADYZK010000321.1 GCA_020853175.1 Bacteroidales bacterium | reverse complement strand
CATCAACGCCTGCCGGACAGGTTTGTTTGCAGGGCGCCATACAGTCGGCATAATGGTTACTCAACAAAAGATCGAGTGCTGCTTTGCGGGCAGCTTTCACCTGAACGGTTTCGGTGTTCACCTGCATCCCTTCGCTGATGTAAGTTGAACAGGATGGCTGATGACCACGCATTCCAACTACTTCTACCACGCATACATAACATGATGAATAAGGCTCAAGGCGAGGATCGTGACAAAGCGTTGGGATGTCAATGCCAAAGCGCGAAGCACATTCATAAATGGTTTCGCCTGGCAGACCAACTACCTTTTGGCCGTTAAGAAGGATATTGATATATGGACTCATAGTTGTATTTTCTGAAATTTTTAATCCACCACCACAGCATCGAACCTACAAACGGTGTAACATTCACCACACTGTATGCACAGCTCTTGGTTGATCGTATGCAGACCTTTTCTTTCGCCGTCAATGGCATTTGTGGGGCATTTTTTGGCACAAACCGTGCAGCCTGTGCATTTGGTTGGATGAATAGAATAATGCAGCAAAGGCTTGCACACTTTGGCAGGGCATTTTTTTTGAAAAATATGGGCTTCATACTCTTCTCTAAAGTATTTAAGTGTGGTGAGCACTGGATTGGGGGCCGTTTGTCCGAGGCCGCACAGCGAATTGTTTTTGATTTGATCAGCCAATGTTTCAAGTCTTTCAATATCTTGCGCCTCACCCTTTCCATCGGTGATGCGTTCAAGAATTTCGAGCATTCTTTTTGTCCCAATGCGGCAGAAAGTACATTTACCACAGGATTCATCTTGGGTGAAGCGCAAAAAGAATTTGGCCAGATCAATCATACAGGTTGATTCATCCATCACTACCATTCCGCCCGAACCCATGATGGCACCGGTAGCGTTCACCGAATCATAATCAACAGCGGTGTGGCCCAAATGAGCCGGAATACAACCTCCCGAAGGACCACCAAGTTGAACGGCTTTGAATTTTTTTCCATCTTGAATTCCTCCACCAAGCTTAAAAATAATATCGTTGATGGTAATCCCCATAGGCACCTCCACCAATCCACCGTGTTTTATTTTTCCGGTGAGGGCAAAAACCTTTGTTCCTTTGCTTTTTTCTGTTCCGAGAGCAGCATAAGCTTCACTTCCGTTGTTAATGATCCAAGGGATATTGGCCCAGGTTTCGACATTGTTGATGTTTGTAGGTTTTTGCCACAAGCCCGAAACGGCAGGAAAAGGAGGCCGCTTGCGTGGCATTCCGCGTTGTCCTTCGATGGAGGCAATGAGGGCAGTTTCTTCGCCACACACAAAAGCACCAGCACCTTCTTTCACATAAATATCAAAGCTAAAATTTTTGTTACCAAATGCTTGATCACCTAAATAACCCTTTGATTTGGCTTGCCTTATGGCAATATTCAAGCGTTTGATAGCCAACGGATATTCGGCTCTGCAATAAATTACACCATGCGAGGCGCCGATGGCATAGCCGCCAATCATCATGCCTTCGAGCACCGAATGGGGGTCGCCTTCGAGCAGCGAACGATCCATGAAAGCACCCGGATCGCCTTCGTCGGCATTGCAAATGATATATTTTTCATCGCTTTCGCTTTGTGCGGCAAAACGCCATTTGAGGCCAGTGAGAAAGCCTCCGCCCCCACGCCCTCTGAGCCCCGAATCAAACACCGTTTGAATGACCTCCTCGGCGGGAATTTCTAAAGCAAGGATATTTTGAATGGCTTTGTAAGCCCGATGCTGCTCTGCTTCTTCAATGGATTCGGGATCAATATGACCACAGTTTCGCAGAGCAATGCGCAGTTGACCTTTTAGGAAATCGTCTTCGGAGGCTTTAAAAGAAGAGGCACTCACTGCATATTCCTCAACAATTTCGTTTTCGCCAATATGCCGTTCCAAAAGCTGTTCTATGCGGTCTTCGGTCATGTCGCCATACATCACCCATCCGCGCTGGTCGTGAATCTCTACCAAAGGTTCCTTGTAGCACATCCCAACACAACTGGTTTTGGCAAGGTCGAAATTGAGTTTTCCTGCTGCTTTTATGTCCAACAAACGTTCATAAGTTTTGGCAGCTCCGGCAGCAATGCCGCAGCTTCCAAGGCCAACGATCACTTTTGGTTGATGTAAAACTTCCATTTTTTCGGGTGTTATTGTGTGAGCACAAGTGCATCATTTTTTATGCTGCGCAAAATTTTGAGGGCCATCTTTCCGTTGAGTTTGCCATGGGTGTTTTCGCCAATCATCATCACAGGTGCCAGCGAGCAACAGCCCAAGCAGGCCACCGATTCGAGGGTAAAAAGTCCGTCAGGTGTTGTTCCGCCATCTTTTACGCCTAACTCATCGCGCAATGCATCGGTTAAAGCCGTGGCATTTTGCACGTGACAGGCGGTGCCATGGCAGACCTTAATGATGTTTTTGCCCACCGGTTTTAACCGAAACTGCGCATAAAAAGTAGCTACACCGTAAATGACAGACTCAGCAACGCCTGTTTCTTGCGCTATGGCAGGAAAAACAGCGGCAGGCAAAAAACCAAAATGCTCCTGAGCTGCCTGCAACAAAGGGATTAAACTGCCTGATTTGTATTTGTATTTCGCAAAAACCTGTTGTAAAGGTTGCAGATCATACTGTTTTTCGGCAAGGGCTTGAGGTTCAAGTGCAATACGGTGAATGCGCATATTTCTAAATTTTTGAATCTGTTTTTAGCGGACTAAAGTAGATAATATTTAGAGCTTTTTGCACTTTAAATGCTGATATGCAGCAATTTGTACTCAATCTAAATAAGTTTAAGACTAAGAACCTGATACTGTTTTGATAAGAAAAAGGATGGGGAAGCTTCTAAAAAAAACGTTTGTTTTTAAAAAACAATGTGAAACACACGATAAAGTGGTTGAAGAAAGTGTTTCACGATGAGGAAATCTGCTGATAGAATTGCCGCTTCAGCTTAAAAGGAATTCACTTCATAAGTTTTATGCCGTCAAGCATTTTAAATAAGTTGTGCAATAACACAAATGTTAGGAATGAGAGGTTAAAAAACAACCGCTCGATGTAAAATCATAACAATCTAACACATTAGCCTTGAAATGGTGACTATTTATAACTCTTCAGCACCAGTTCCACAAGAATGGGATTGTGGTCAGAATAAAATGTTTTGCCAATTTCTTTGAAGATATTTTTATAGGAATTCACTTGTATTCCATCGGTAACGAAAATAAAATCAATCAATTCGCGCTCAGCAATGGGAAGTCGCCCAAAATCATGAAAACTCCATTTTGGCCCTGATTTTTTGGCTGTCAATTGGCCTGAATCATGCAGCCATCCGCTTTTTAAGATCACCTGAATGGGATCAGATTCGTGGTTTCCATTGAAGTCGCCAGTTAAAATCAGCGGTAAATCGCCGGCTATTTGTTTGGCTTTTTCAACCAGCATGATGGCACTGTTTTTGCGGGCGACGTGGCCAATATGGTCAAAATGCGTGTTCATAAACACAAAAGTCTTGTTTGAAACAAGGTCTTTCATCACAGCCCAAGTCACGATACGTTCACAAGCGGCATCCCAGCCTTTAGAACCGGCCACATCAGGGGTTTCACTCAGCCAAAAATTTCCGGAATGAAGCACCTCAAAACGTGCTTTGCGGTACAAAATGGCACTGTATTCGCCAAGAGTGTCACCATCAAACCTTCCCACTCCAATAGAGGCAAAGGCCGGTGCACCGGACAAAAAATCGTTCAATTGATTTTTCAACACTTCCTGTGTACCCACAATATCAACATTTTCGAGCGACAACAATTCAGCGGCAGCCTCCTTCCTGAAACGCCAATTGTGCTGCCCGTCGCCGGCATGGTCCAGCCGGATGTTGAAGGTCATTACCCGAATCTCTTCCTGGGCGTTAGTAGTCATGCAAGCCAGCATAAAAGCAAAGAATAAAAGTCTAAATAGGTGGGTGTTTTTCATCGTTTTTCTCTTTTTTATTGTGGTTACTCTTTGTTTTGATTTGTCACTTTTAAAAACAGCTGGGTGTTGCCACCTCTTCACTACTTCCCTTTCAGCTTTCAAAGTTACAAAGCTTGGCGACAAAAATAGGATGTGAATTGAGCTAAAGCAAAAAAAGTCCCGTTTACACGGGACTTTTTCTTCGTTTTATCTAAGTTTTAATTCACCAAGATTTTGGTATTCTTTTCAAAATCAACACCTTTAATTGTAATAACATAAATGCCAGGTTTAAGATTCATGGCTTTTTCGTATTTGCTGAGGTTGTTGAATGATTCGCTAAAGAGGTTTTGACCGGAGGCATTCACTACCGAGAGATTAAGATCGGCTCTTCCGAGTGCTGATTCAATCATTAGATTGCCGGCACTGTATGAAACGCTAATTTCTCTTTCAGGGCTTTCGGCAACGCCAACTGCACCCCAATCTTCCAATTTAATGCCATCAATAAACTGACCCATTCCGCTTGCGGTATAAGCATGCCAGCCAAAGAAGATATGATCATCAGCCGCCGGAACGATCAGGTGGTCGCCGATCAGCCAGTTTTGGTCATTGAATGCCGGGTTGTCCATCAATACATTATTCATCGAAGCAGTATCGGCGTTAAAGCCCCAAACAACTTTCAAAGCTTCTGGATTGGTAGGGAAGAAACAACGGTAAGCATAGCTCAATTTGTATTCTTTCGCGGCACTCACTTGGAATGGAGGCGAAATCAACCAGTTATCAATAGGTTTAGGTTGTCCGCTTTGCGAGAAGCAAGCAAAAGATTTTGAACTGTTATAACCAATAAGTGAGGTGGTTACCCAGCTTAAAGGGCCAAAATCCATTGATGACCAATAAGGAGGAAAATTGGGTGCGGTAACTTCTTCAAGCGTCTGCACATAAGGATAGGTGTTGAGAACGCCCATTGTAGTAAAGCTGTAGATGGTTGGACATTCGGTTACACCCAAACTGTTTCGTGGTTTAACCATGAGGTAATAGGTGGTCAATGGCTCCAAATTGGGACGGAAGCTGTTGGTGCTGATAGTTTCTCCATTTAGAACATTGCTTGGAGGTGTAACACCACCACCATCGGTTCCCAAATAAACATCATAACCGGTAGCAAATAAGGCAGGTTCCCAAGTTACCAAATGGTTTAAGAAAGCATCTGTTCCACCATCAATAGGGCTAATTAAAGCGGCTGAACATTCGGGAAGGCTGCTGAATTCATCAATCCCGGAAACAATTAGAGAGAACACTTGATCGGCAGTAAGCGCACTGGCGTGGTCAACAATAATGGTATAAGTTCCGGCGGCAGGAGCTTCAATATAAACCTGTTCTACGTTATCAACAAAGTTTTTAGTGCTTGTAGTTGCGGCTTCATTTGGATTTTCGGGGTCCAGTTTATACGGATAGTAAATATTTAAGCTTTCATCAACAAGGCGCAAATCCAAATCATGAATAATTGAAGGAGTGCGAACGTTAAGGGCAGAAGGCAAAACATTGGCTTGTTTGTCGGTCCAGCAAATACTAACTCTCAGCGGTTTGCT
>JADYZK010000320.1 GCA_020853175.1 Bacteroidales bacterium | reverse complement strand
TCAATGTCTTGCAGCATTTCAGTAAATTGGGCGAAGGCCGCAGCGGTTTTGGCAGCGAGATGGCTTGAGCTGGCTGCTTGGATGCAATAACTGTTTTCGATGTAGGCGATCAGTCGCCAACATGAACCATCAGCTTCCATCGAAAGCCATTTTCCGTTCACTGTGGGCAAATACTCCAACATGCGATAGTGGGGTGCTTTTGATGCAAGATGTTTTCTAACCAACAGCCAATTGTCAACAATGTCCTGTGGATTTTTAAACACCAAGGTATTGATTTTCTGCAACACAAACCGGCCCTTTTCCCCATCGGTCAGTAAAAATGTTTGGTTAATATTGCCGTTGCCCAACTTTTCAAAGCTGCAAGTGGCGGCTCGAAAGCCATAAGAAGCAACAATGGCTTCGGTTTCGGGAGTGAAAAGGCTTTTTGTTGACATTTTTAAGATCAGTAGCGATCGCCGGTGGCGAAGATTTGCGGTTGGTTTGTCCAGTGGCCTTGTGTGAAATCGGGGAAATCAATGCTGTTGCTGTTGTGAGCCACTGACCATTCCGAAAGCGGCGTAATCACACTCCATGCCGCTGAATCATATACACTTATTGGAGTGGGTTCGTTGTTTTTTATGGCTTCGACAAAGGCATTGAGGGCAAAAAAGTCCATTCCGCCATGGCCTGCTCCTTCAGCTTCGGTGTTGTATTTTTTCCATAGCGGATGATCGAATTGCTTGAGCCAATCGTTGGCTTCTTCCCAGCGGTGCGGACGACTTACGCCTTCCACATAAAGTGATTTATTGATGTCCATCCAAAGGCCCTTGGTGCCTTGAACCCTGAAACCCAATGAATATGGTCGTGGCAAATTGGTGTCATGTTGAAGCAAAACGGTTTCGCCATTGGCGGTAGTGATCATGGTGGTTAACACATCGCCCAACTTAAATTTAACGGCGGCATTGGGATGGTCGGCACCTCCTTTTTCAACCACATAATTGTGCAGCCCCCTGGCTTTGGATGCCATCGAAACGAGAGAGGTAAATCGGTTGCCGGCGTTGATGTTGAGCATTTTAGAAAGTGGCCCTATGCCATGCGTAGGATAAAGGTCGCCGTTACGATCCACCGAATGTTGGGTGCGCCATTTGGCTTCGGAGAATCCTTTTTCGCCAAACTCAACGCCGCCGCCATAAGGTTGTTTTCCGTCGTTGAATTTCACTTCGCGCAAATCATGTTGATAGCCGCCTTGGAGGTGAATCAGTTCGCCAAAAATGCCTACGCGCACCATTTGCAGCACAGCCATCACATCGCGACGGTAACACACGTTTTCGAGCATCATATATTGTTTGCCGGTGCTTTCCGATTTTTTCACAATGTTCCAATGCTCCTCGATGGTAGAACCCATAATCACCTCGCAGCCCACATGCTTGCCTGCATCCATCGCATCCATTGCCATGGGATAATGCCATTCCCAAGGCGTCGCAATTATTACTGCATCTACATCCTCGTTTTGCAGCAATTCCTTATAGGAAAACTCGCTTCCGGTATAGATTTTTGGCTTAGAAAGAACGGCTTTTTCAAACAGTTGAAGGGCATCGCCGAGCATTAGCTGTTGGATGTCGCAAATAGCAGTTACCTCAGTATCCTTACGTTGAAGGCAGAGGCGAAGCAGCTCCTGCCCGCGCAGACCGGTGCCGATAAAAGCCAAACGCAGCTTACGCGATGGGTTGCCAAAAACGATTTTAGATGGCAATACAGTGAAAGCCGTTCCGGCCAAAGCCGACATTTTAATGAAGGTGCTTCTGTTCATTCTGCTGTGTTTTGTGTCTTAAAAAGATTATCTATCTGGTAAAAATTCTTATTACTTTTCGGTAATCTTAATGGATAAGCAAGTTACATCCTCTCACTTGGCTGTTGTCGAAACGCCCCAGCACTTCAAAACTGCCATCGCTGTGAAGTTTTCCAAGGTCTTGCACCGCAATAAAAGGGCAGCTGTTGAGGTTGGCCAAATCAATGATGTTGATGCCTCCACTTTTTCCTTCCTTGACAAGCGAAAGCGGATCGTTGGTGTCGCGAATCAGGATTTTCATCCAGGGTGGACAAAAAAACCTTCCCGAACCTTGGGAGTAGGCTTGCGATAAAAGTTCGGTCATGCCGTATTCCGAATGGATGGCATCCAATCCAAAACCCTGTTGCAGAATTTGGTGTAGTTCGTTTCTGATCAGTTCCTTCCGTTGGCCTTTCATGCCGCCTGTTTCCATTACAATCAATTCGGGGAATGACATCGGGAATTCTTCGGCCATATCGAGCAGGGCATAACTCACGCCAATCAGCAGTGTTTTTTGTTTTTTTGCCTTCAATTGGTGTAATTGCTGCGCCAAAGCTTGCCTGTCGTGCAAATAAAAACCACTGTCGGGATGCTTTCCGGCAGCCATTAAATGCTCTACCATAAACACCAAGGATGACCCCGACCGTTCCAAGTAAGAGGGCAATAGCGCTAAAATGCAATAGTCGGTAACCGGCCCATAAAATAACGCGAACGTGCGGGTAAAACTTTCTATATATAACTCAATATCAACAATATGGTGGTAACTTGTTTGCGTATTGGTGGTTCCTGATGAACTAAAAGCAAGATGAGAAACCAAGTTTTCGGGCAAAATACGATGTGTTTTAAAAAACTCAACCGGCAAAAAAGGTATCTCAGTGTAATCCTTGACAGCACTGGGTTTGATATGCAAATGCTGACAAAAACTGCGGTAAACAGGGTTACTCGAAAGATGAAGTTTAAACAGTTCAATAGCCAAGCTGTTGAAGTCCGACGCGTTGGCAATTGAAAAAATACGGTCAGAAATGCGTGTTGTTGCGGCCATGAAGGGCTTATTTGATAGAAATCAGTTAATTTTACCGTCCTCAAAGGTAAAAATTGACCCTTTGTGGTGTTATGGTATGACAAAATTAGGAATCTTTTCATTTGGTTTGCTGTTGCTGATGGTGCTTGCCATGGGATCGTGTCAAAAATTTGAAGAATATCCTCCCACTCCCGAAATTGCTTTCAATGATTTTGCGCTCATGGTGGATACTGCAGGAGTTGCCAAAAAAGCTTTGCTCAGCATCAGCTACCGCGATGGCGATGGTGACATTGGATTAGAGCAGGGCGATACTTTAGACCCCTATCAAGCGGGTGGGGAATTCCATTACAACCTCATAGTTAAGCTTTTTGAACTACAAAATGGGCAATTTGTAGCCATGCCTTTCGTTTTTAATTATAGAATTGAGCCGCTTCTTCCTAAAGACCAAAAGAAAAGTATTAAAGGAATCATTGACAATCAAATTGACATTTTTGACCCGACTTCTTCTTATGATACCATTCGTTTTTCGGTAAAATTGATTGACAGGGCATTGAATGTGAGCAACGAGGTAATTACACCTGCCTTTGTGCGACAAGCATCTCAAGAGTAGCAACTTCAGCGCCTTGACTCATTGTTTTTTGTAAAGATCGTTTTATTTAACCATCAAAAACTTATTGATTTGTTAACACAACTCCTTTATTAAGATGTTGTATTTTTGAACGCGGAAAGCAAAGCTTGACAATAGTTTCAACAAACATCGTGGGGTTTTTGACCACCAAGCGTCAAAAAATAACAAAGAAAAAGCATGAAATTTTTTAGAAAAAGACTTGTCCTTGTGCTTGTCTGTTTTATGACTGTGAGTGGAACCACAGCCCAAGAACCGGATCAAAAAACCGATAGTACCTTTTGGCTTGATGAGTCGCATACGGGTACTTTTCAAACTTTTTTTAGTAACGGCAATTTAGCATCAGAGCGCAGTTTCATCCGCGGACTTGAGGATGGCTTGTCAAATTATTACGATTCAACGGGTGTTTTAATCGAACAAAGAGCTTGGAGCAATGGCAAGAAACACGGCACTTGGCTTACCTTTTCATCCAAAGAAACAAAAATCGGCGAAGCCCATTATTACAATAACCAAAAGCATGGCAAATGGTTGGGCTGGGACGAAAATGGTGTTTTGCGCTATGAGAAGTCGTTTGAAAACGACAAGAAGGTGGGCTTATGGTATGTTTGGGATGAAAATGGCAAGTTGGTCAGCGAGGAAAAACCCAATTAGGATGGTGGCCTAAACAACGAAAGGCGCATCAATATTGCGCCTTTTCATTTTAAAAGATCATTAAGTTGGAAAAACAATAAGCAAAAACTTGTGCCTTATTATCCTTGTATTATTGCAAACTCAATTTTGAAGCTTTGGCTTCTTCCATTAAAATTTGAAAGAAATAGCCCGAACCGAGGTCTTTTTTCAAGGTGATGACTCCCTCAAAAATAACCACATCACCTAAATTGACTTCATCTTGGGTGGTGATGGTGAGATCAAAAAACTCGTCGTTTCCGGTGCCATCTTGGATATGAACCCAGTTGCGTCCCATGATAGAAGCGTTGAATTTAGTTACTTTTCCTACCACTTTGATTGTTTTTCCGGCGTATGACTCGCTTTTTTCAAACAAATCAACCAAAGGGATACTTCCGTCAATGGGTTCAATTTTAATGTCTTGCTTCATAGGAGCTGTTTTGCTGCTTTGCGCCGGCATTGTCATCGAAGGAGTTGCAGCTGCCGGGCGTGCAGGGATGGGCTGATTGCTCAGGTTACCCACAAAAAGCACCAGATCAAAAGTGCGGTCGAGTTCTTTGCTGTGGAAATCTTTCATCTCCATGGCTTCCGAGAAATAGTAAGTCTTACCGATTTCTGCTTGGG
>JADYZK010000319.1 GCA_020853175.1 Bacteroidales bacterium | reverse complement strand
TAAATTAATCAATTCACTATTGCTTAGCGATCCGCCCCGAGCACTGAGCCTGTCGAAGTGCCAAATTGGGTGTGACCCAACTGAAACGCTCACGATTTCCGCGTTGTTTCTCGGTCTGGGGGTTTGCCACCGACATACAAAACTCTCTTCATAATCTTGTCGGCTAAGAACTGTATCAAAATGAGGCTCATTATGCTCCGGAATGAGGGATTTCGCGGCCAGCGCAGAGTTGTGAAGCGAAATGGTTCTGTTCGGTTTTATTTGACTAGCTCCAACATTACCCCCTCATGGCTTGATCAAAAAAAACTTCATCTATATTTGCGTTCAATAATTATCCTATTGGATAGCAAAAAATCAAATATAAAACAACCTGAAACGGCCACAAGAATTGCCACACCAATACTTAATAAATTATGTTACAGCCTATTCCAGTTTTTTATGACAGCATCAATCGCAACGCTATTACCATCAGGCCCAAAAAGCCATTTTTCGATTGGCTGAATGCTATTGATCCTAAAAGCCCCATTACCGAAGTGGAAGAAGACACGATTTACCTTGTTCGGGAGCGCGACACCAACGAGGATACCGAAAAATGGTTGAAACGAAATTTTGATAAGATTTTTCAAAACGAGCTCAACGACTGGTACACTGACGAGCAGCGGTGGCCGCAAAAAAGAACCTTCATTCTTTTTCAAGAATGGTTTGAGTATAAAATCTGTTCACTGATTTTGGACATGGAAGAAACCCGAGTTACAAAAGATTGATGGTGGCCGTTTGGCGTTTGGTCTCGTCTTGAGCTGAAAACGTTAGGCGTTTGGTCTCGTCTCAAGACGAGAGCGTTCGAGGTTTGAGGTTGCCTGAATATCGTTAACTCTTTGTGTAAACCATTCGTCAATTCGTCTCTCAGTCCCTCTGTCGCTACATCGCCCTTTCGCAAAAGTCGCTCTTTCTAATATTCGCCCCAACTTTTGATGCTCAAATCATCGAGTGAATACTTCGTAAAAGCATAGATAAAAGCACTCGCCAAACGGGCATTGGTAATCAAAGGGATGTTAAAATCAACGGCTGCCCTGCGGATGATGTAGTCGTTTTGCAGTTCGTTTTCGCTGAGATTTTTAGGGATGTTGATGACCATATCAATCTGTCGCGAACGCAAAAGTTGATAGGCATTGGGCGAAGCGTCCACATCGGGCCAATGCACCATGGTGGAAGGAATGTCGTTTTCAGCAAAAAAAACATGCGTTCCTTTGGTGGCATACAGCTGAAAGCCTCTTTCCACTAACATTTTAGCACTTTGAATCAACTCCATTTTCGATCGCGTGGGCCCCGATGAAATCAAAATATTTTTCTTTGGAATTTTGTAGCCCACCGACAACATCGCCTTCAAAATGGCTTCGTAATAATCATCGCCAATGCAGCCCACCTCGCCCGTTGAGGCCATGTCAACGCCCAAAACCGGATCGGCTTTGCTGAGCCGCGAAAAGGAAAACTGCGACGCTTTCACACCGATGTGGTCAATATCGAAAAGTGTCTTTCCGGGCTTCTCCACCTTTTGTTCCAACATGATGCGAACAGCAAAATCAATGAAATTGGTTTTTAACACCTTTGAAACAAAAGGCAGACTTCGAGAGGCGCGAAGGTTACACTCAATCACCTTCACATCATTGTCTTTGGCCAGAAACTGTATGTTGAAAGGCCCGCTGATTTGCAGTTCTTGGGCAATTTCACGACTGATTTTTTTGATCCTTCTGATCGTTTCCACATACACCTTTTGTGGCGGAAACATGATGGTAGCATCGCCCGAATGAACGCCGGCAAACTCAATATGCTCCGAAATGGCATACACCACCATCTCGCCTTTGTCGGCCACGGCATCCATTTCAATCTCTTTGGCGTCGGTCAAAAACTTTGAAACCACCACCGGATGTTGCTTTGAGACTTTGGTGGCGAGAGAAAGAAAATGGCGCAGTTCGCTGATATTCGACACAATATTCATGGCGGCACCCGACAAAACATAGGAAGGGCGCACCAAAACAGGGAAGCCCACCTCATCCGTAAACTGAATCACATCATCCACCGAACTCAGCTCCTTCCAGGCGGGCTGATCCACCCCAATTTTGTCCAACATCGCCGAACAATGATGTCGGTTCTCGGCCTTGTCTATGGATAGCGGCGAGGTACCCAACACATGCACCTGCTGCTTGTGCAACCGCATGGCGAGGTTGTTTGGAATTTGACCGCCTGTTGAAACAATAGTGCCAAAAGGTTGCTCAAGCTCAACAATATCAAGCACCCGCTCGAGACTCAGCTCGTCAAAATAAAGACGGCTGCTGCTGTCGTAGTCGGTGCTCACGGTTTCGGGATTGTAGTTGATCATCACCGATCGGAAACCCGAATTGTCAATCGTTTTCAAGGCATTGACGCCCGACCAGTCAAATTCGACACTGCTTCCGATGCGATAGGCACCCGAACCTAAAACCACTACCGATCGGCCATCAGCCTCAAAAACAAGGTCGTGTTCAGCACCATGATAGGTCAAGTAAAGGTAGTTGGTCGAAGCCGGATGCTCGGCGGCCAGGGTATCAATTTGCTTCACGAAAGGGATGATGCCACGTGCTTTCCGCCAGCGGCGAAGCTGCATCTGCAACGCATCATCGGTTCCGAAATCACCGTCGGGAAGCATCAAACGGACAATTTGAAAATCGGAAAAACCTTGCTTTTTGGCATGAAGCAGCACATCATCGGGCAATTTTTGCACTTCTTGGTAGTGCTCCAATTCTTTTGAAGTTTCAAAAATACGCATGAGTTTTTCGAGAAACCAACGGTCAATTTTAGTTTTTTGATAGACCTCCTCCACCGAATAACCTGCCCGAAACGCTTGCTCAATGGCAAAAATGCGTGTGTCGGTCGGGTTGCTCAGGGCCGATTCAACATCTTCAACATCCATTTCTTTATTGGCTACAAAACCATGAACACCAATGCCGATCATGCGCAAGCCTTTTTGAATGACCTCTTCAAACGAACGTCCGATGGCCATAATCTCGCCCACACTTTTCATGCTTGAGCCTATTTCGCGCGAAACACCCTGAAATTTATTCAAGTCCCAGCGAGGAATCTTGCACACCAAATAATCCAAGGCAGGTTCAAAAAAAGCGGAAGTTGTTTTGGTGACGTTGTTTTTCAGTTGGTGCAGGCCGTAACCCAAGGCCAACTTGGCCGCCACAAAGGCCAGCGGATAGCCGGTGGCTTTGGAGGCCAAAGCACTCGATCGCGATAGGCGGGCATTGACTTCAATCACGCGGTAGTCCTCCGATTCGGGATCAAGGGCATATTGCACATTGCACTCGCCAACAATGCCCACCCGCTGCACAATTTCTATGGAAATGCGTCGTAACTTATGGTATTCGCTGTTGGTAAGCGTTTGCGAAGGCGCCACTACAATACTTTCGCCGGTATGGATGCCCAACGGATCGAAATTTTCCATGTTACAAACCGTGACCACATTGTTGAAACGATCGCGAACCACTTCATACTCTACCTCTTTCCAGCCTTTCAGCGATTCTTCAACCAACACCTGACCAGAATAAGAAAAGGCTTTTTCGGTCAGGTTTTTCAATTCAGTCCTATTGCTGCAAAAGCCGCTGCCTTGTCCGCCGAGGGTAAATGCCGCCCGAACAATGATAGGAAAGCCAATTTCGAGGCCTGCTTCGAGCGCTGCTTCAACAGATGTAACAGCCACAGAGCGGGGTGTTTTGATATCAATAGAAGCCAGCAGTTGCGCAAACATTTGGCGGTCTTCGGTTTCGATAATGGCTTCAACGGGCGTTCCCAGCACACGCAATCCATATTTTTCAAAGACCCCCTGCTGGTGAAGCGCGATGCCACAGTTCAAAGCCGTTTGTCCGCCAAAAGCCAACAAAATGCCTTGAGGTTGCTCCTTTTGGATGATTTTTTCGACAAAAAACGGTGTAACCGGCAAAAAATAAATGGTGTCGGCAATCTCCTCAGAGGTTTGCACCGTGGCGATGTTGGGATTGATAAGAACGGTATGTATCCCTTCTTCTTTAAGGGCTTTTAGCGCCTGTGAGCCGCTGTAATCGAACTCTCCGGCTTCCCCAATTTTCAAGGCTCCCGAGCCTAAAACCAAGACTTTTTTTATTGCTTGCATGATGCGATGGCGTTGATGAAATGGGTAAATAAAAAGGCAGTATCGGTAGGACCGCTGGAGGCCTCAGGATGAAATTGCGTTGAAAAAAACGGCTTGCTTTTGTGTTGGATGCCCTCGTTGCTGCCGTCGTTTAAATTGATGAAATATTCCAGCCACTCCTCGCCGACGCTCTCGTTATGCACGGCATAGCCGTGATTTTGTGAGGTGAGCCAGGCTTTGTCGGTTCCCACCTCCAACACGGGTTGGTTGTGGCTGCGGTGCCCGAATTTCAACTTATAAGTGGTTGCCCCTGAGGCCAATGCCAACAGCTGATGTCCCAGGCAAATGCCAAAAATGGGTTGATTGCCACGAAGTGAATGTCTCAAATGATCAATGGTGGCGGTGCATTGGAGGGGGTCGCCGGGGCCGTTGGAGATGAAAAGCCCGTCGAAATCTTCCTTAAAATAATTATAATTCCAGGGAACCCTGATCACCGTTGTGTCGAAGCGCAGCAAATACCTGATGATGTTGGTCTTCACCCCGCAATCCACCAAAAGAATGCGGTATTTTCCGTTTCCATACACCACTTTTTCTTTCACACTCACCTGATCTACAAGATGTTGATGTTCAATATCGGCAAATGCGATGTCTTCATCAAAAACAATCTTGGCCGCCATTGTTCCTTTTTCTCTGATCCTTTTGGTGAGCATACGCGTATCAATGCCATAAAGCCCGGGAACTTTCTCGTCTTTGAGCCAACTTCCCAAGCTCTGTTGGGCGTTCCAGTGGTTAAACTGCTCTGAATAATCACTAATAATCAAACCCGAAGCATGGATGCGCTCCGATTCAAAAAAACGCGACAATCCCTCATCTTTTTCCTGTGATGGCACGCCGTAGTTGCCAATGGAAGGATAGGTCAGCACGATAATTTGTCCGCAATAAGAAGGATCGGTAAGGCTTTCGGGGTAACCGGTCATGGCCGTGTTGAAGACGATTTCGCCCGTTGCAGCTCCTTCGTAGCCAAATGAAATGCCTTCAAATACAGTCCCGTCTTCAAGGATGAGTTTTGCTTTGCGTCGGTTGTTTAACATCATAACTCTGTTTTGATTCAAAAAAAAAGACGGCTAAAAGTGCCGTCTGATTAAAATATTTATGAAATAGTTGCTTCCTTCCTTGATGGGAAGGGGCTGTGGTTGATCAACATAAGGGTTCCAAAAATACATGTGTTGCATATTTTCGGAGGGCAAAAATAGACAAAATCACATCGCGTGACTTTCCGTTGGGAAAATTCTATTGATTTTGTTTGAATGGTGTTGTTGGTTTACTAACAGCAATTGAGCCAACAGCCAAAAACTCTCGTCTCAAGACGAAACCAAAAGCCCTCAAAGTTCATTTACCACAACGAGTTTCCCTTGATCTTGAAGGCGTTTCACAATTTTAGCACTGATTTTTTGTCGGTTCAACAGTCCTTGCTGGCGAAATTCGATGCTGCCCTCGTTCACGTTTTCGGCCTGCCCGAGCCAAACATTGATGCGGTCGGCAATTTTTAAGAAAGCTGCCATTTCTCCTGCCGGTGAGCCTTCGGGGTAGTTGGCAGGGTCTTCGTCCAACAGGTGATAAACTTGGTTCAGGGTCACCATGCCTTCGGTTACCAGCTCGCAGCCATCCAACAAAAACGATGGCGGAGTGATCGTGCTTTCTGTGTCTTTCACACCCAAGCGTTTTTTGAGAATCCGCGCCGTCATATTGGCTGTTGATCCGCCCGAAATGATGTGAATACCTTCGGATTGGTCAAAATCATTGACCCATTTTTCATCATCTTTTTTGTTTAAAGGCGGGCCTGTCAGCAGGTTGACGATCACGCCACGGCGGTTGACGACACACAAAACCGAACAATCGTCGCCTTTGCCTTCGGGCCAATACCCTTTGGCTTGATCATGCACCAAGGTGGCCATTTGAAGGCCGTCAAGACGACTTACCGGCAGTTTTGATTGCAAAAATTGCCTTACACCTTCCGATTCCCAGCCCATCGGGAACAGCTTCCCTATTCCGGCTTGGGTAATGCCGTCAGACACCAGCAGCAGGGCATCGCCTTTGTCAATGATGCAGCTCGACTCGTGGATGATGGCCTTGTTGCGGGTATAAACGCGGTCGCGCAAAAGCTGAGCGTAGGCTTTGTTGATGAGCATAGGTGGCGGCATTTCGTAGCTGAGTACCGTTGTTTGGCCGTTGTTGAGAATGCGGGCAATGGTAAAGACAGCAAAAGGCTCCCCGTTACCCCACACCTGATCCATGGTAGCCGACACCGCGTCGAAGCTTTCGCGGATGGTCATTCCCATGCGCACCAAACCCAAGATGCGCGCCACGCACATATTGGCCGAAATGTGCGCCTTGATGCCCGATCCCAAACCATCGGCCAAAACGATGGTGGTAGCCGTCCGGTCACGGATCACCCCATAGCTGTCGCCGCAAGGCATCTCAGGTCGCTTGCTCGATTGAACGGCAAAAACATCGGAGTGAATGTACATGAAGGATTATTTTTTGATGGAATCAATCAGTTTTTTCATCAAAACCTCGCCCATCGCGGTGTTCTCGCCAAGGAATTTGGCCAGCTCCTGGGCCATGTGTATCTGATGGTCAATCAATTCTTGGGCTTTGATAACGGTTTCTGTTTTGATTTCAGTGAGTTTATCTTTGCTCGACTGGTTATCGGTGACATCCATGAAAACTCCCACATATTGATTGTTTTCAGGCAAGGAATACGCCACCAAATGACAAATTAGGTTATAACTGCCGTAATGTGCCGTTTGCCTGAGCACCTGCTCTTTTCCTGTAGAAAGTTTTTCAAAAGGATCAGGATCAATGAGATAGCTTACTTTTTTACCCAGCAACGCATCTGAGCAACTGAACATGGTTTTAAAAGCCGGATTCATGTGTAAAATCTCCAGATCGCTGCCGAGAAGCAGCAGTCCGTTGGGATCATGGTCAATGAGGGCATCAAACTTTTGTTCGGCCATCAGACGCATGTAAGGCACGCACATTTCGGGTTCGGCCATGCCATCCAAAACGGCTATGGCTTTGTCGCGGCAGGTGGCGTAGCCGCAGGCGGTGCAATTCAGCTCATCTTCGGGCTTGAATTTGCCTGTCATTTGCAGCACTTCTTCTATTTGCTGCTGACTGTAGTCTTTGTTTTTCTTGGATTTCACCGATTGAAACGCTGCTCCCATGGCCTCATAAGTTTCCACATTTTCATCCGCTATTCCGGGATGCAAATTGTTATACGCCAACACCTTGCTTCGGGCAATAAAACTGTTGTTGGTTTTGGAAGCAAAAGGCCCGTTGATACATCCATTTTTGCAAAACAGCGGCTCGATCCACAGCTTTTGATCGGGGTTTTGTTGCAAGGCTTCAAGAGAAGCCTTCACCTCGCGCGAACCACTAACAGCTACCAAAATATCGTCCAAAAGGTCGGTTTTTAATCCCGCAGTTTTCAGCAGTCCGCCTTCCAAAGGAAACAAACGGGCATCGCCCGGCACTTGTTCATTAAAGTTGCTTTCTTCGCATTGTTTAATAGTGATGTTTTTGAGCCTCAGCAGCTCATCCAGCTCCTCAAAGGTCAACACCGCATCCACAAACGGGCGGTTGCGTTCCCACTGGGCTTCGTCTTTTTTGGCTACACACGGTCCCACAAAAACCACTTTTCGTTGTGGATTGGCGCTTTTGAGCATTCGTGCATGAGCGATCATGGGCGAGGCTACACCCACCAGCTTGGCTGCCAACTGTGGGGTTTTGTGCATCACATAATTCACTACTGCCGGACAAGCGGTGCAGATGTGTGAGGCATTTTCATCATTTTTAATCACGCCTAACGTGGCTTGGGCGGTGTGCCATGCACCAATGGCTGTTTCGGAAACATAATTGAAACCCAACATCCGCATGGCGGAAGGCAATCGTTTTTGCTCCCACTCATCGTAATAAACAACAAATGAGGGCGCAACACTTAATGCAAGTTGCTCGCCATCTTCCATCATTTGCAGCACACGTCCGTAATCGGTTCGGTAGGCCTTGGCATGTTGCGGACAATTGATGATGCAAGTTCCGCAAGCGATGCACAATTCCGGAATCACCTCAGCCTGACCATCTTTCATGCGGATGGCCTGAACAGGGCACACGCGCACACAGCGGTAGCAATCGCGGCACTTGGCCTTTGAAGTGTAAACAACCGGCAGTTTGTCATAAGGGCGGGCAGGATGGTTCATAGCGGGTGGGTTTTATTGTTTATTTCAAGGATTTTGGTTCGCTTAAAAGCTTAACACCCCAACCAAAGCATCATTTTCTAAACGATGTTCAGTCGAGGTGCTCAAGCATTATTCAACTTATATTAACCAAAATCTATCTCTTATCATTTCAAAACTACAGCTCCTATTCTTTGTATTTCACTGTCGAGAAGCTCTTTTGCTTTTTCAAAAGTGGCATGTTCAAGAATTTTATCATTGACCCTGAGCACAGGACCGCGGTCGCACCGCTCGAAGCAGAAGGTAGCTTTCACATCCACCATATCTTCTTGACCTTCAAAGCCTACGATGTCGGAAAGTTTATTTTCAGTCACATAATTGCTCATCTTTTTCAGCAAATCTTGCGCACCGCGCAGATAACAATTGGTTCCCACGCATACATACACTTCAATTTTTGGATGGTCAGTGTTGCGGATGGTAAGAACTTGGTCGGTGATGCGCTTGCGTCCGTGGTAATGGGTGTGCAACAAACTGTGGGCTTTATGTCCGCCAATTTCACCTAGCGTCATTTTATACAGTTCCTTCACATAAGGGTTGTCTTGCGATTTGTGCAACTCAAGTTGCTTGTCGGCGTTATAAAGCCCTTGGATACGCTTGGCCCTGAAATCAGGATCGAAGCTCACGGGCTGACCGCCACCGGCGATACAACCACCCGGACAAGCCATAATTTCAATCAAGTCGTATCCCGACTCGCCGGCCACAACACTTTCGCATACTTTGCGGGCATTGGCAAGGGTGTGGGCGATACCGAGTTTAAGGTGAATGCTTCCCAGCTGCATCTCGATGGTTCGGATGCCGTCCATTCCGCGGGTCATTTTCAAATCCACGTCGTGTAAGGTTTCGCCGGTGATTTTTTCGTAGGCAAAGCGTAAAACAGCTTCACTCACCCCACCGGTATTGCCAAAGATAACGCCGGCACCTGTCTTGAATCCCATGGGAAGGTCGAAAGATTCAGGTTTCAACTTGGTGAACTGAATTCCTGTTTCGTGAATCATCCTGCCCAAACCTTCGGTAGAAAGCACATGATCTACCTCGGCCACACCGTTGTGAATAAATTCCTCACGCTTGGCTTCAAATTTCTTTGCAGTACAAGGCATGATGGAAACGATCACCAAATTCTCGGGTTTCACATTCAACAATTGGGGTAAAATTTCGCGGGCTATGCTGCCAAACATTTGCTGCGGCGACTTGCACGAAGAGAGATTGGGCAACAACTCAGGATAATATTGCTCGGCAAACTTGACCCAACTGGGGCAGCATGAAGTAAACTGAGGCAGGTTTTCACCTTTTAGCTTGCGTTGAATGAACTCGGTAGCTTCTTCAAGTACGGTGAGGTCGGCGGCAAATGAAGTGTCATATACCTGATCGAATCCCATGCGTTTGAGGGCGGCAACAATTTGACCGGTGCTGATGGTTCCGGCTTCCATGCCAAAACCTTCGCCCAAGGCTACACGCACTGCGGGAGCCAATTGCGCTACCACATACTTCTCAGGATTTTGAATGGCCTTCCAAACTTCTTCCGTTTCGGGTTTTGGCACCAAAGCACCTACCGGACAAACAGAAACGCATTGGCCGCAATACACACATTCCACATCATTTAAACTCTTGCTGAAAGCAGCTCCCACGATGGTGTGCGAACCCCGATTGATAAAATCAATGGCTCCTACCGATTGCATTTCTTTACAGGCACGCACGCAGTCGCCGCAAAGGATGCACTTGTTCGGATCGTGAATGATGGACCATGAATGGTTGTCAATGGGCGCTATCTTATCGGTTTTTTTGAACCGAACTTTGGTCACACCCAAACGACGGGTCAAGTCCTGAAGTTTACAGTTGTTCGACCGGGCACAGCTGGGACAGCTGATGTCATGGTTGGCCAACAAGAGCTCCAGGTTTACTTTTCTGATCTGGCGCACCTCGGCAGTATTAGTTTTGATGACCATACCTGCTTTTGGTGTAATGGAGCAGGTGGCCTGAATGCCCATGCCCTCAATGTCGCAAATGCACAAGCGGCAAGCTCCATAAGTGCTGAGGTGCGAGTGATAACAAAATGTTGGCAACTCAATGTCAGCCTTTCGAATCATCTCCAACAGGTTTTTTTCTCCTTCAATGGGAATCATCATCCCATCAATATTTACAATTCCTTGTGTTTCCATCTGTTGTATTTTTTTCGGATCGTTGTGGGCTTTGGCCTGAAAACGGTATCCGTTTTTATCTTTTTTATTTTTTTGTAATCTTCTACCTTGATTAATTGAAGCCCATTACTGCGCCAAACTTACACACCTCGAAACAAACTCCGCATCTGGTACAGATATCAGGATCAATGACATGCGTTTGTTTTTTGTCGCCGGTGATGGCACTTACAGGACATTTTCTGGCACAGATCGTACATCCGGTACAAAACTCAGGATCAATGGTGATGCTGCGCAAAGCCTTACAGTTGTTGGTCTTGCATTTTTTGTCGTTGATGTGCTCCATGTATTCTTCCTTGAACTTCACAATGGTGGAGAGCACGGGGCTGGGTGCTGTTTTTCCCAATCCGCACAAGGAGGCTTTTTTCACTACCTGGCCAATCTCTTCGAGCATCTCGAAGGTTTCCATGGTGGCTTTGCCTTCGATGATGTCATCGAGCAGGGCCAGCATTTGTTTGGTTCCTTCGCGACAGGGAACGCATTTTCCACAACTTTCACTTTGGGTGAAATTCATAAAATAGCGAGCCACCTGAACCATACATGACTGTTTGTTCATCACCACTAGTCCGCCCGAGCCTACCATGGCGCCATTGGCAATCAGGTTGTCGTAGTCGAGTGGAAGATCGAGGTCAGCCTCGGTAAGACAGCCTCCCGAAGGACCGCCAATTTGCACCACTTTGAAGCCTTCGCCTGTAACTTCCCCTTCATCGTTGGTTACTCCACCGCCAATATTGTACACGATTTCGCGCAGGGTGGTTCCAAAAGGCACTTCAATCAATCCTGTGTTGGCCACGTGACCGGTGAGGGCAAATGTTTTGGTTCCTTTTGATCCGGCAGTACCATATTGATTGAACCATTCCGGCCCGTTACGGATGATCAGCGGCACGGCAGCGAGTGTTTCAACGTTGTTGATCACCGTGGGTTTGCCGAACAATCCTTTTTGCGCAGGGAATGGTGGTTT
>JADYZK010000318.1 GCA_020853175.1 Bacteroidales bacterium | reverse complement strand
GAGAAACCATTCTTGTTGACGATGGCAAAATGGCCTTCAAAGTGGTGGAAACCAATGGCGAGGATGAAGCCCTGCTCGAGGCCGTGAATGGTGGTATTTTACTTCCGAGAAAGGGTGTAAACCTCCCAGATACCGCGATTTCATTGCCTTCGCTTACTGAGAAAGACCTCAGCGATTTGGATTTTATCCTCGATCAGGAGGTGCATTGGATTGCCCTTTCTTTTGTGCGTTCAGCAAATGATATCAAGCAGTTACGTCAGCATATTACCAATCATCCGGCTCAAAACAAACCCTTAATAGTAGCAAAAATTGAGAAGCCTCAAGCTGTAAATGACATCGAAGCCATCATTGAGGCAACAGATGCCATCATGGTGGCCCGCGGCGATTTGGGGGTTGAAATTCCCATGCAGATGGTTCCCATGATTCAAAAAAGAATCATCAACCTCTGTAAAAAAGCCGGCAAACCGGTGATTGTAGCTACGCAAATGATGGAAGCCATGATTGACAACATCCGACCTACCCGCGCAGAGGTAAGTGATGTGGCCAATTCTGTTCTCGATGGTGCTGATGCCCTCATGTTGAGTGGAGAAACCTCTGTGGGGCGATATCCCGAAGAAACCATCACCATCATGCAGGACATCATCAGCCAAATTGAATTGGACCAGGCTATTTATTACAATCAACGCAACTACGAAGTGCAACCCGGAAGTCGTTTTACTACCGATGCCATTTTGTACAATGCCATTGTGATGGCCGGAACTGTTGAAGCTGAAGCAATTGTGGTAGTAACGCATTCAGGTTATTCAGCCAGAAGGTTGGCCAGTCATCGCCCCAAAGCGGGATTGTTTGTTTATTCCAATAACCTTCACTTGTTGCACGCGCTGAACCTTCTTTGGGGTGTTCAGGGTTATTACGATGCTTTTGTTGATGACGCCGAACATTTGATGAAACGACTTAATTCCGATTTACTGAAAAAAGGCCATATTCATGAAGGCCAATTGATTATTAATATTTTAAGTACACCTTCATGGAAAAAAGGCACCTCCAATACGGTGCGATTGGGTAGGGTGGGAGAGCTAAGTGGTGGTATTTTGAATTGAGAAATCTAAAAAGATGACTTCTTTTCTTTCAATTAAGCATTAGGAATGATCCCCATATCCTGCATGAGCCAGGTGGCATTACGGTTGACTGCTACTCCTGGATGAATTTTATAATCAAACAATAGTTTGCCCTCAACAATATGGCTTTCAAAGCACCAATTGCTGATTTTATTTACAAGTTGACTTTCTAACTTGCTCAGCTTGAGGTCGTGTGTAGCCATCACAACAAGGCTGTTGGTTTCGGCCAATCGCCTGATAAGGGCCTCCGAACCGCTGTATTTGTCGTCGGAATTGGTTCCCCGCAGCACTTCATCCAACAAGATGAAAGCTGGAGTGTCTTTGGAGGCTTCGTCGAGAATAAACTTCAACTGCAACAGCTCGTTCATAAAAAGTGAGGTGTTTTCATGCAGTGAATCCGTTTGTCGAAGCGAGCTCAAAACAGCCATAGGCCGCCACTCAAACGATTCGGCACAAACGACAGTCCCTGCTTGGGCCAACAAAATATTTACGCCAAGGGTACGCAACCAAGTGCTTTTTCCTGCCATATTGCTGCCCGTGACCAGTACAACGTTAGGGTCTTTTCGTAAAAAAACATCGTTATCAACGCGTTTGGATTCTGGAATCAAAGGATGTCCCAATGCTTTGGCTTTGATGAGGGTTTGCTCACCAAGCGCTGGAATTGTAAATTGAGGATGGTTGTAACTAAAAACAGCCAAGCTGATCAGCATTTCGAGGCGGCCAGTGGTTTCCAACCATTCGGGCATCTGATGAAGATGGTTATTTTTCCATTTTTCATAGCGCAGCACGAGATGAAAATCATAAGCAAAGAAAACATTTCCTAATGCGTAAAGTAAGAGGTTGGATCGTCGGTCGAACCACTCCGAAATCGAAGCAAGATCGAGCAGAGCACTGCCTGCCTTGTTGGCAACAGACGCCATCTCTTTCAAGATAGTGGCTTTATTATCACGCTGTGAAAATTGTTTCAAGATGGCGTTGTAGGCTTTTAATGAGCTGCCGATGCCGCTGACCTCTTCTGAAAGCAACAGTATTTTTTTGTTCTGGCTGAACGCCAACAACATCGAAATGCTCCCCAACAAAAGAAAAATACCGAAAACACCTGAAAACATAAAATAAACAAAGCTCGAAATAACCACTGCGGGCAGCAGATAGCTGGCCCAACGGTACCACGGTGCATCAAAAAGTTGAATAAAATTTTCAGGCGTATAAGGCTCTTGATGGTGCGGAGCTTCATAAGTGCCCATCAATTGGGCAGCTATGGATTGGTTGAAATCCAAGTCGTCCGAAAGCTCCTTCACGGCCTCTTGCAAAAGCTGAATCCGTTGTGGGGTCAAAGCTGTCATAATGAACGCTTCTGCCAATAAATCTTTGCCAAATGATGTAGAGCAACGGTTGAGATGTTGGTAGATTGAAAATTGACCAAAAAGATCCAAATCATCGGCAAACGGCAATCGCGACGCATAATGACTTCCGTTTGAAAAAATGTTTTCACCTCCTTTTAAAACGTTCAGCTCGTTTTGTTGCAGCCGCAGCAAAATGGCGTTGTAGTCACGCTTTTTGTAGATTTTTTGGTGATAAAGGATCAAAAAAACCATTGTTATTAGCGATACTATAGTAGCGAAAAGGTAAATAAGAACAGTTTTAACCGCAAAAAGGCTGATGAAAACAATGGTAAGTGAAAAAGCGAGCAAGCGCAAAAGCGAAAATAAGCTGATTTGTTTGTTCTGGCGGTGCAGCAATTCATTGAGTAAACTGATTTTATGCTGATAAATAAGCTGAACTGATGGCTTGTTGGTGTTTTCTTCCATGCTTTTTTGTTTGAATTTTCAAAGATACATGATTCACTGTTTATGGCCTTTTAAACCGTGTCAAATAATGTTAAGGCAGGCCGATGGCAAAATGAAGGGAAAGATTGAAAATGTAAAACAAGTAAAATATGACAATTGAAAAATGCTGCACGCCAAAACAACTTATTTTAGCAAGATGAATAATGCACTTTTAGAGGCGGATAAAAGATATGAATGTGATGGTCTAACCTACATTAGTTCAAGTATAAAGAATTTTTAAATGACATTGATAGCACAAAAAATTAGGATTACAGGCTTGGTTCAGGGTGTCGGCTTTCGTCCATTTGTTTATCGGATCGCTGTTTTTAATGCCATCACAGGTTGGGTGGCCAATGATAATTTGGGCGTTATTGTTCATGCAGAAGGGCGACCAACCAATTTGGAGGCCTTCATTGTTGATATTAAAACGCAACTCCCTGCTGCGGCGCATCTAAGGTCGGTTGAAATAACTTCGGCTGAGTTTCAAAATTTCACCTCTTTCGACATTAGGAAGAGCGACAGCTACAACGATGAGGTCACAGAGGTGAGTCCAGACATCGCCGTATGTGAAGACTGTCTTGCCGATATGGAGCGGCAGCCGCATCGTTTGGGCTATGCTTTTACCAATTGCACCCACTGCGGCCCGCGTTTTACGATCATTAAAGCCTTGCCATATGACCGATTTCAAACCACGATGGAGCCTTTCGCGTTGTGCGAAACATGCGATAAAGAGTATAAGGATGTGTTGAACCGTCGCTTTCATGCGCAGCCGGTGGCCTGCAACACTTGCGGACCTCAATACCATATTGCAGGTCTGGAAATTGGTTTTGAAGCCATTCCGGTATTCATCAGCAAACTGATTGACGAAGGTAAGATTATAGCCCTCAAGGGTTTGGGTGGCTACCATCTTGTATGTGATGCCACCAACGAGGAGGCTGTAAAGCGCCTTCGCCACAACAAAAACCGCGAAGGCAAACCCATGGCCGTGATGATGGCGTCAATGTCTAAAGTTGAACAGCATTTTGAAGTGAATGCGATTGAACGCAAAGCCTTGGAGTCGTGGCAACGACCGATTGTTTTGTTGCAAAATAGAACCGCATTGGCGCCTTCGGTGTCCAACCGAATGAACACCACAGGAATCGTTTTTCCCTATATGCCGCTTCACCATCAGCTGTTTAAGCATTTAAAAACCCCGGCCATTGTGCTTACAAGCGGCAATGTTTCCGACGAGCCGGTGATTATTGAGGATGAACAGGCACTCCAAAATCTCAGTTCGATTGCCGATGTAATTGTAACTTACAACAGAAAAATACACAACCGGGCAGACGATTCCGTGGCAATGGAAGCAGCCGGTGTCATGCGTATCATGCGTCGTTCCAGAGGTTTTGCTCCTTCGCCCATCACGATGAACTTACCAGTTGAAGGTATTTTTGCTGCCGGTGCAGAATTGGTCAACAGCTTTGCCATTGGCAAAGGCACAAACGCCATTTTAAGTCAACATATCGGCGATTTGAAAAACACTGAAACGCTTGCTTTCTACGAAGAAGCCTACGAACATTTTTCGGCTTTGTTTCGTTTTAACGCCCGTTGGGTGGCCTGCGACCTGCATCCCGACTACCTTTCAACCCGATTTGCGCAAAAAATGAATCTTCCTTTAATTGGCGTTCAGCACCACCACGCCCACATCGCTGCCTGCATGGCCGAGCATGGCTTGGATGAAAAAGTGATCGGAATTGCCTTAGACGGAACCGGTCTTGGCAATGATGGCACCATTTGGGGAGGGGAGTTTTTTGTGTGTGATTTGATGGATTTTGAACGAAAATTGTATTTCGATCCCGTTCCTTTGCCCGGAGGCGATAAGGCCACCGAAGAGCCTTGGCGCACTGCTGTCTCTTATCTTTATCTGTATTTTGGTCCTGATTTCCCCTTTCATGAACAAGCGTTTTTAAAAGAAATTCCTCCTGAAAAGTTAAATTTGCTGCTTCAAGCCATTCAATTGGGCATCAATTGTCCGCTGAGCAGTGGGGCGGGTCGTCTTTTTGATGCTGTTGCAGCGCTTACCGGTCTTTGCATACACGCCACTTTCCATGCCGAAGCTCCAATGCTCCTCGAAAGTGCGATAGAGACAGGGTGTAAGTCGAAGTATTTGTTTGAAATAGAAGATAAAAGGATTGTTTTTATGAAACTTTTCTATCTCATCATGAAGGACTTAAAAAATCAAGTTCCTGTGTCTGTAATTTCAGCTAAGTTTCACAATACCATCCTTACGATCATTTTAAAAGTTGTAAAAAGACTTAGTCAGGACAGCGGATTGAAAAAAGTAGTGCTTTCGGGGGGTAGTTTTCAAAACTGTTATTTGTTAAGCAACAGCATCATTATGCTTCAAGAGCAAGGGTTTGAGGTGTTTGCCCATGAAAATGTGCCTACCAATGATGGGGGTATTGCGCTTGGACAAATGGCGATAGCTGCCAAACGAATTCAAAAGGAATGAAAATCACACTTTTTTCTTCTTTTCAGTAAGGTTTGGACTTCTCAAGCTTCCTCTTTTAAGGCTCAAAAACAATGTGTATTTTTATGGCTTGAAATCTTTACAATGAAAAGAACCATATTGTCCATTACCTTTCGCCTAACCTTTCTTGCTGTTTTCATACAACTATCATCTGTTCAGTTGTTTGCACAATTATCAGACGGTGGTTTTCCGATTCAAATCAACACTGATCTCCCACATCAAACCATCGAAATAAGTTGGAACGACAACAGTTTTAAGCAGCAGAATGAAGTTCCGTCAAGGGTTCCTTTGGTGGGCGTCACGCAGGAACTTGAGGTGAACACGTTTTCACATGGCCATTGGATCATGGATGAAAAAGCCGGTGCAAAAATTTGGATATTGGATTTATCCATCGCCGATGCGCAAGAGGTATCCTTGTATTTCAGTCGGTTTCAACCCGGAAAAGAAGGAAAACTTTTTGTGATTTCTACGGTGAGTAAACGGGTTTGGGGTGCGTTTACGGAGGTAAATGTTAGCAATGATAAGCCTTTTGCCATAGGGATGTTGCCGGCGGAACGACTTACCCTGCAATTTGAAACTCCACTTTATGCCACTGATTACGACTTGCAACTGTCGGAGGTGGGTTTGGTAAAAACT
>JADYZK010000317.1 GCA_020853175.1 Bacteroidales bacterium | reverse complement strand
TCTCTTTCGTCGGGTTCGGAGTGAAAATAACCTTTGTCCATCCAATGGCTGTACCATTTCTTTTCCAGTTCGGCAGGGTTAAATTTGCTTTCGATGTGCATACAAATATGTTGTTGAGGGTTTCAATTGAGGGTGCAAAAGTAGAAAAAATTGTTGCCGCTTTCTTCCCTTTAGAGGTGATCCTTAAAACGTTTGACATTCTTCCGGTTATAAGCTTGATTTTGAATTGAACAGTTAATGGTGAATAAACTTGGTAAACTGCTTTTTTTTTCTAAATTTGCTCACGAAAATTTGTATTCATTGACGTACATCAGATTATTAACTTAACACATTTCTTTTATGCTTAAAGGACACCCCAAGGGACTGGTTTCAGCCGCACTTGCTAACATGGGCGAACGTTTTGGTTTTTATACCATGATGGCGATTCTTACCCTGTTTTTAATGTCGAAGTTCAACATTACAGGTACCGAAGCTGGAAAACTCTACTCCATTTTTTACGCATCCATTTATGTTTTGGCGCTTGTTGGAGGTTTAATTGCCGACAAAACACGCAATTACAAGGGTACGATCATTGCCGGACTGCTGGTTATGTCGGCCGGTTATGTTTTACTTTCCATGCCATCCCTCATCACAACAAAATATATCGCTCTTGGAGCTTTGTTGGTGATCGCTTTTGGTAACGGTCTTTTCAAAGGTAATTTGCAAGCTGTTGTAGGTCAGATGTATGACAACGACGAGTTCAGGAATAAGAGAGATTCTGGTTTCCAGATTTTTTACATGTTTATCAATATTGGAGCGATGTTTGCTCCTTTTCTTGCCACATGGGTTCGTAACACCTTTGTAGCTATGCAAGGCTATTCATACAATGCTGAACTACCCGGGATGTGTCATCAATACCTCGACGGAAAAATGTCGGAAGAGGTTGTTAGTGGTAGATTTACAGAACTGGCAGCTCGTGTTTCGAGTGATGTTGTTCCTGCCAACCTAAGCGATTTTGCAGTAAAATATTTAGATGCTTTTAATACCGGTTTCCACTATGCGTTTTTAACTGCTGTGGTGGCTATGCTCATTTCATTGGCGATTTTCTTGTTAACAAAACGTACACTCCCCGATCCCAATACCAAGGAAAGACCTGTTGTATCCAAAGAAGAAGCCATGCAGGATGCTAAAGAAATCAAACAAAGGATTTTGGCCTTATTTGCAGTTTTCGGAGTTGTTATATTCTTCTGGTTCTCTTTCCATCAAAATGGGTTAACCCTCACCATGTTTGCCAAAGACTACACCTTACTTGGAGGTATCTTCCCTTCTGTGGAAATATTCCAATCCATCAACCCCTTCTTAGTGGTATTTCTAACGCCCTTGGTTATCGCCATCTTTTCCTTCTTGGCCAAGAGAGGTATTGAGCCTTCCACACCTAAAAAGATTGCCATAGGTATGGGAATCGCCGCACTCGCTTTCGTGGTCATGGCCTTAGGTTCGCTTTCATTGCCCTTGTTTACAGATCTGCAAGAAATGGGTGGATTGCCTGCAGCACAGCGTGTTACTCCTTGGCTCTTGTTCTTTGTTTACTTCATTTTGACAGTTGCCGAACTCTTTATTTCACCTTTGGGATTGTCATTTGTTTCAAAGGTTGCTCCTGCGCATCTTCAGGGATTGATGCAAGGAGGTTGGCTTGCAGCTACCTCTGTTGGTAACGGGTCTTTGTTCATTGGCGCAATGATGTATGAAACCATTTCGATTTCAGCAACGTGGACTGTTTTTGTTGTTGTTTGTTTGCTTTCGATGATTGCTATGTTTGCTATGGTGAAATGGCTCGAAAGGGTTGCAAAATAAAAGGGTAAACTAAAATCAACAGACTGTTTCATTGATCATTCGGGTTTTTTCGTTTGGTGATGCAACAGAAAGTTTAAAAAAATGAAAGAATTTATCATCCAAAAATGATATTCAGAGCAGGTCAGAAGCGTTTTCTGACCTGCTTTTTTTAATGAACAAGACGGGAAAAATGATGGATACAAGTCAAAAGCCCTACAGAAGCTACGCAGACTATTTCAAGAATATTTTTGGTGGGCGGGTTCAAAAAATAAGTGTTAACGCAGGTTTTACCTGTCCCAACCGCGATGGCACCAAAGCCAGAGGCGGATGTACGTATTGTGATAACGATGCCTTTCATCCCTCTTATTGCAAAAGTCAAAAACCTATCATCCAACAGATTGAAGAAGGAATTGAGTTTCATCAAAAACGCTACCGTCGAGCAACCCAATATTTGGTTTATTTTCAAGCCTACTCCAACACTTATAAACCCCTTTCTGAACTTAAATTGCTTTATGAAAGCGCTTTACAGCATCCTCAAGTTGTTGGTTTGGTTATAGGAACGCGTCCTGATACCGTTGATGCTGCCACGCTGCACTACCTCGCTGAATTGCAGAAACGAGCCTATATCATGATTGAGTACGGCATTGAGAGCGTGTATGACCAAACCCTTGAAAAGGTCAATCGTGGCCACACTTTTGCTGAAACCCGCCATGCGATTGAAGCCACGCACCGGGCAGGACTTCCCTGCGGTGGACATTTGATTTTTGGATTGCCGGGTGAAACCCGTGAAATGATGTTGGCCGCTGCCAACATCATTTCAGACCTTCCATTAACGACAGTGAAGTTTCACCAGCTCCAGATCTTTAAAAACACACGAATGGCGCAGCAATATCTCAACAATCCCGATCATTTTCATCTCTTTGGGTTGCGGGAATACATTGATTTCATCATTGATTTTGCTGAGTTATTAAATCCCTCCATAGTTATCGAACGTTTTGCGGGCGAAGTGCCACCGCGTTTTCTCGTCACACCACCTTGGGAGAACGTCCGTTATGACGTTGTTTTGCAAAGAATTGAAAAAAGATTTGGTGAGCGCGGAACGTTTCAAGGTAGATTATGGCCGGGGAAAGGTGTAATTTTTTAATTTTTATTTTCTTTCTTAATCTAAATACCTTATTTTTGCTTTATCAACTTGATTAATTAACCTAACATTTATCTCATGAAAAAATTTACTTTTTTAATGTTTGTTTCATTGTTTACTTTCGCAGGATACTTTGCCTCTGCACAGAGCAACCGCGCAGTAATTTATGAAGATGACTTTGAAAGCTACGCTGTTGGAGCATACGTAGCTCAGTCCATTCCTGATTTTTGGACCACGTGGTCTAACACTCCCGGCACTGCCGAAGATGCTGTTATCACAGCAGAAGCCTCAGCCAGCCCAACAAAATCAATTTTGGTTTCCGGTACCAACGATATGGTGCTTAAATTTGGAAATAAAACATCGGGTCAATATTATGTTTCTTTTGACATGATGATTCCTGCTGGTTTTGGTGGCTATTACAATTTTCAACATTTTGAAGCCCCAGGCAATGAGTGGGCTTTTGAGGTGTATTTTGACAACAACGGAACAGGCTACATGCACGCTGGTGGCAATAACGCTGCTACATTTACCTTTACACATGGCCAGTTTATTGCTATTGAAAATATGATTGATCTTGATGCCGATTTGGCTCAAGTTTATTTTGACGGCGTTCTGATTTACGAATGGCAATACAGTCTTCAAGCACAAGGCGAACCTGGTGCAAAACAGCTTGGTGGTGCTAACTTCTATGCCGGCGCAACCGCAGGTATGACACCAAAATATTATCTTGATAATATGCACTATGAAGCCATTACTTCACAAGTGATTTTTG
>JADYZK010000316.1 GCA_020853175.1 Bacteroidales bacterium | reverse complement strand
CTAAAAAATTTAACGACAGCATGGGTATTGGGTAAATTTTCGCAATTGGTTCCGTCCTCCTTCCACAAATAGGGAATGGCATCGGCTCTAAAACCATCTACACCAATACTTTGCCAATAAAGCATATTGCGCAACATAGCAAAAAGGACTTCAGGATTTCGATAATTTAGGTCGGGCTGAAAATTGAAAAAACGGTGAAAAAAATAACTGTCACCTAATGGTTCCCAGTTGCTGGTTTCCATTCCCTTGAAAATGATTCGGGCATCTTTATATAGATTGGTGTCCTTTGACCAGATGAAATAATCGCGGTATGGGTTGTCGGGTGATTTTTTTGCCTCCAAAAACCAAGGATGCTCCTCGGAACAATGGTTGATGGCGATGTCGAAAATGACACGGATGCCCCTTTGATGCGCCTCATGGAGGAATTTTCCAAAAATTTCCTCTTGCTTTTCTTTACTGAACCCAGGCTCGAGCCCTAATAAATCGTGACGAATCAAATCATAATTCCGGATGTCGAAACCGCCATCGCGCATGGGGCTGTCCAAAATGGGTAATAACCACAAACATGAAACGCCTAATCCCTGAAGATAATCCAATTTGGAGGTCAACCCTTCAAAGTCATTGCTGTACAAATCAACATAAACAGAGTAAACAACGGCATCTTTGTACCAATCCGATTCATCATCGTGGCTAATAGGTTGTACATCAAGCGAATGAAGAAATTCATTCAGACGTGCAATATCCTGATCTGGATACAACTTCTTCCAAAGGGCAATCAAATTTTGTTTAGCGTTCATTTTCAAGTATTTATAGGTTAGTGAATGGAAAACAAAGGTAACCAATACCAACCAAAACTCCCGTTGTTATTGGCATTTCAGGTGCTTTTTGCATTGCAAACGATTACGGGATTTTTTCCAACAGCCATTTTTCTTCTTTTGATTCATGAGGATGGCTGCCACAACCCTTGTCTTCCAAAAGCACCAAAATCAGACCATTTTCAGGTAAATGATTGGAGAAACAATATCAGATAAAATGCAAAAAGGCCGAGAAGAAATTTCAACGCGGCCTTTTTTTTGCAAGTTTTAAGTTTTATAACTGCTTCATTTTGATAAGGTTTAATGCACTTCCGGCTTTAAACCATTCCAATTGATTTTCATTATAGGTATGGTTGACAAGAAATTCATCGCGGCTTCCGTCTTTGTGAGCCAACTCAATAGTGAGGGGCTTACCGGCAGCGAAAGATTTCAAACCTTTCACACTGATGCGATCGTCTTCTCTGATTTTGTCGTAATCGGCTTTGTTGGCAAAAGTGAGTGCCAACATTCCTTGTTTTTTCAAATTTGTTTCGTGAATACGTGCAAAAGATTTTACCAAAACCACTTTTGCCCCCAAAAATCGAGGTTCCATGGCAGCATGTTCGCGCGAGGAGCCTTCGCCGTAATTTTCATCTCCAACAATGATGGAACCGGGACCGGCATCACGGTATGTTTTGGCAGCATCTGGCACGGCATCAACGTTTCCGGTAATTTGGTTTACTACTGCATTGGTTTTTTCACCAAAGTAATTCACTGCACCAATTAACAGGTTCTGCGAAATGTTTTCGAGATGACCTCTATAACGCAACCACGGCCCTGCCATTGAAATATGATCAGTGGTACATTTTCCTTTGGCCTTGATCAGCAAGTACATCCCATTGTAATCATTTCCATCCCATGCACTAAAAGGTTGCAACAATTGCAAACGGTTAGAGTCGGGAGCCACAACCACATTCACTTTGCTTCCGTCAGCAGCAGGTTCTTGGTATCCATTGTCATCCACAGCAAAACCCAAGGGAGGTAAATCAATTCCTTTGGGTTCTTCTAGTTTCACTTTTTCGCCTTTTTTATTGGTGAGATAATCCGTCATGGGATTGAATATCAATGTTCCGGCAATGGCAAAAGCAGTAACCACCTCGGGCGAGGCCACAAAACCATGGGTGTTGGGGTTGCCATCGTTTCGTTTGGCAAAATTTCTGTTGAACGAAGTCATAATGCTGTTGCGTTCACCTTTCTCGGCATTGTGTCTGGCCCACTGGCCGATACAAGGCCCGCAAGCGTTAGCAAGCACCACGCCGCCAATGTCTTCAAATGTTTTTAGATAGCCGTCTCTTTCCACCGTGAACCGAACCATTTCGGAACCTGGGGTAACGGTATATTCCGACAACACTTCAAGATCATTGTCAAGGGCTTGCTGTGCCACCGAAGCAGCGCGCGAAATATCTTCATAAGAGGAGTTGGTGCATGAGCCGATCAAACCCACTTCAAGTTTTTCGGGCCAGCCATTGGTTTTTACGGCTTCGGCAAACTGCGAAAGTGGTGTTGCCAAGTCGGGAGTGAAAGGCCCGTTGATATGAGGCTCAAGCTCAGATAGGTTGATTTCAATCAATTGATCGAAATACTCTTCAGGATGGGCATACACTTCAGGATCGGCAGTGAGGTAGTCTTTAACTGTATTGGCGGCATCGGCCACCTCGGCTCTGCCTGTTCCGCGGAGGTATTCTTCCATTTTTTCATCATAGCCAAAAATAGATGTTGTAGCTCCAATTTCGGCACCCATATTGCAGATGGTTCCTTTTCCGGTACATGAAATCGCATCGGCCCCCGGACCAAAATACTCCACAATAGCACCCGTTCCACCTTTAACGGTGAGGATACCAGCCACTTTCAAAATTACGTCTTTAGCTGATGTCCAGCCACTTAGTTTACCAGTAAGCCTCACTCCAATCAGTTTAGGGAATTTGAGTTCCCAAGGCATTCCGGCCATCACGTCCACGGCATCGGCACCACCAACACCAATGGCAACCATTCCCAAACCACCGGCATTCACGGTATGCGAATCGGTTCCAATCATCATGCCGCCGGGAAAGGCATAGTTTTCAAGCACCACCTGATGAATGATGCCGGCTCCGGGTTTCCAAAAACCGATACCATATTTATTGGAGATGCTGGCCAAGAAATCAAAAACCTCTTTATTGGCATTGTTGGCAGATTTCAAATCTTCCACGGCACCGGCTTTAGCAAGAATAAGATGGTCACAATGCACTGTTGACGGCACGGCCACACGTTTTTTTCCGGCTTGCATAAATTGCAGCAATGCCATTTGAGCTGTGGCATCTTGCATGGCCACGCGGTCGGGATCAAAGTCAACATACGAACCTCCTCTGCTGTAGGCTTCGGCAGGAAGTTTGTCCGAAAGATGCGCGTACAATATTTTTTCAGTAAATGTCATGGGCTTGCCTAACATTTTACGTGCGGCTTCAACTTTTGCCGGCAAAGCGGCATATTTAGCCTTAATCATTTCTAAATCAAATACCTTCATCCTGTGTTCAGTTAAATCGTTTTGAGTTT
>JADYZK010000315.1 GCA_020853175.1 Bacteroidales bacterium | reverse complement strand
CAGGTGAAGCAAATTTTTTATTTTTGCCCCCTCAAACGGGGAATTAGCTCAGTTGGCTAGAGCGTTTGACTGGCAGTCAAAAGGTCATCGGTTCGATTCCGTTATTCTCCACAAAAAGGTTGTTCGATTTCGGGCAACCTTTTTTGTTTGATTCCAAAAAATATTCTTACCGAAACACAATGGTGTCAATGATTTCTTTTTGAACGGCTGCGTTCAGTCGTTTGATGAGCAATGAGGCGGCGAAGCTGAGTTCATGACGGATGGCAGGTGAATCGAGGTAAACGTAAAGCGTTTTTTTGTTCACATACAAATCGGTGGTATGCTTGGCAATCATGCTGCCCACTATGGGCTCCCACGCGTTGATCAGGCGCATAGCTTCCACTTTTTCGGTGAGGTTATAGGTTTTCAAAAACTCACTGATAGCACCGCCCAAAGGCTGTTGGTTGGGATCGTTCATGGTTGTTCCTCCGTGGATATTTGGTGTGCCTGTCCTCCCTCGACCATAAAAATGCGGTGCTCGATGGTTTTTTCATCAAAAAGACGGCGAATTCTTTGTTCTTGGGTATCGGTGATGAACACCTGACCGAAGTTGTCGTCGCCTACCAACTGAATGATGTGATCAACGCGTTGGTCGTCGAGTTTATCAAAAATGTCATCAAAAAGCAGGATAGGCTTAAAGCCCAAGGTGTTGCGTGTGATATCGAACTGGGCCAACTTGATGGCTATTACGAAGGATTTTTGCTGGCCTTGCGAACCAAATTTTTTCAAAGGGTGGCCTTCAATTTTAAACAACAGATCGTCTTTATGGATACCTGTGACGGTATAACGCAACTGACGGTCGCGTTGGCGATTGGCCATTAAGCTGTCCAACAAAGGTGTTTCCGACAAGCTGCTTTCGTATTCAATGGTCACCGTTTCTTGTGATCCGGCCACCAAATTATAATACGATTGGAAAACGGGGATGAAAGTGAGGAGAAAATTTTGTCGTTTTTCGAACAAAAAATGCCCTGCTTTGCTCAGTTGCTCGTCCCAAAGTTGCATCAGATGTTGGTCGAGATGGCCTGTTTCGGCATATTGACGCAACAAAATATTGCGTTGCAAAAGCACTTTGTTGTATTGCAAGAGTTGATCGAGATAGATCGGGTCGAACTGCGACAACATTCCATCAATAAATTTTCGTCTCACCTCGCTGCCTTCGTTGATCAAGTCGCGGTCGTAGGGCGACACCATGACGAGGGGGATTTTCCCAATGTGGTCGGCCAACCGATCGTATTCCTTCTTGTTGAATTTGAATGATTTTTTGTGTTGTTTTTTCTGAACGCAGCTGATCTGATCTTGATCGCCATTGCGACGGTATTGCCCATGAACGGCAAAAAAATCATCGCCATGACGTATGTTTTGCTGATCAATAGGATTGAAATAGCTTTTACAAAACGAAAGGTAGTAAATAGCATCGAGCAGATTGGTTTTACCGGCGCCATTGTTTCCGATAAAACAATTTATCTTTTCCGAAAAAAGCAAACTTGCCGTGTGGTAGTTCTTAAAATCAGTAAGTTTTAGTTGTTCGAGAAACATATGACAGGGTATTCAAAACACAAAGATAGTGCAATGGTGCAAGATTCCCTATCGTTTGAAACGATCGAGCTGCGTGGAGATAGAAATGTAGTTGGGCGAACCCACCACATGGAAGGTTGAACGAGCATAGTTGATTTGGAAGCGCGAAATTTTCACGCCCACGCCCCACGCGAAACCAATCATGGCCAATTTGTCGGGCACTTGAAGCTCTTGCCGTCTTTTGTAATTGTAACTTGCACGCAAAGCGAGACCTTTTCCAATGTAAAACTCACCGCCAACAATGATATGCCGCATGAATTGGTCGGCCAGTTTTTCGGCACCATTCAGCTCCGATTTCACGCCGGTGATGGGGTCAATTCTTCCTTTCAGATCAATAGGATCATCGTAGGTAAGGTCCCATTTTTGAAGATGATCGTAAATTAAAATCAGCCGGAAAGGGACGTGTTCAAGGCGTTTGGATAAACCCACCTGCATTGAAAAAGGCATTATGGAGGCATCGGCGGGCAGGTAAGATTTAAGCTCAGAGCCGATATTACGTGCTGAAAGCGAAAAAAGCCATCCGCTTTTGCTCAAATAAGTTCCGGCCACATCAACGGCAATGCCGAATGAATTGTAGCTTTCGTATTGCGAGCCAATAAATTTAGCGTTGGCACCAATGCTAAAATTAGAATCCAACTCGCGACCCCAGCCCAATGAAAAAACGTAGTCGGAGGCTCCAAAAGTATTGTCGCGGTTGCCGGCCTCATCGGCATAATCGAATTTTCCGTAGTTCAAATATTGAAGGTTGGCCACAAAACTACCCGCTTTTTCAAAAGTTCGCCCGTATTGAAGGCTGCTGAAACCCATATCGGCATAATAATCAACATACGACAGGCTCAATTGGTTGCTCATAGTGCTGTTGATCAGGGCTGGGTTGAAGGTTGAAAGCTGAATATCGCCATCGTTGATAGGAAGGGCATTTCCACCAAGAGCAGCCACGCGGGGCGAAAGCGCAATGTTTAAAAAATCATACGTTCCTCGGCCTCCCGTTTGAGCAAAAGTCATGGACGGAAACAAAATAAGGAAACAAAAAATGAAATATAAGCTGTTAAGTATAGATTTTCTCGCGCGCATAGTGTGTTTTGATATCTTTTGTTGAACGAAAAATGTGGGCCATTATTGTAATCGGTTGAAAATAACCTTTTCACAGAAAGTTGATTTGGTAATGCCAAGGTGTAATTTTAAAACGGCTTTAATCAGCGGTACTTCTGTGCTTGGCTTCAAATTTTTACAAACTTTCTCACCCACTGCTTTCCGCTTTCCAGGTCAATTTGAACAAAATAGTTGCCGTTTTTGAAACCGGCGATATTGATCTTACCCTTGAAAGCTTCGGCATCCATTTGTAAAATAGTTTTTCCGTTTTGATCTAAAACATTGATGTTTAATATTTTATCTACTTCATTTTTGATTTTGACGTACAAAATCCCCTCAGATGGATTGGGATAGATTTCCCACTGATCGAGGTCATTTGCAGCAGGATTTTGGATTCCGACGAGCATTTTCCAGTTGTCGTATAGCACCTGAAGCGAATCAATCGGTTCAACGCCATAGGGTGTTTGTTTTACGTTAAGGTGCAGATACAGCGAATCGGGTCGGTTTTGAGGTTTTGCCACCCGCAGAAAAGCTGACAGCGAAGAGACGCCTTCGTTGAGGCAACGGCTGTCGGCTCCCGGAACATTGGCTCCTTGCAAGGCCTCCATCAGTTTATCGGATAAGTTGCCTTCCGCCCTCAAAAAACGCGCTTCTATAGAGTCCACAATGCCTTGGTTTAAAAGTATGTTTCCCTGAATGGCATAGTTTCTTCCAATGATATGGCCTTTCCAGTCGGCACTGGTGGCGCCGGTATAAGCCGCAGAGCGGGGATGACCTTCAGGATCAAGGTCAACGATGCCATATTGCCTTCGTCCGGGTTGGTTTTGCACATCGTTGGTGACCAACCAATCAATGATTTGTTGGGGTGAATCGCCAGCCAACATCCGGTTTCGGGCATTGGTTTGGTTGGCGGCTAACCAATAGGATTGGGTGTGAATGACCCCTCTGCCGGGCAACACATCACTGATGATTAAGGCTCCGCCAGCTATGGCTGAATTGTCAATACAACTTGCGCCGGCACTGCCCATTTCACCTGTTAACGTGTCAACGGCAACAATAGAAAAAGTATCCTGCGCCTTGAGTCCGGCAGCAAAAATGACAAAAGCAAAGAGGATAATTTTGATTTTCATAGGTATAAATTTTCAATGATTGAGGATAGCATCCGAGCGGTGCAGTTGCAAACTAAGCCAATCGGAAATGTTGTTCAGCAAGGCGAAAGTAACAAAAAGCCATTTATCGTGCAGGTTTAAATTTTAAAAAAGAACCAAAGACTTTTAAGCTGAAGGCCCTTTCTTTTTCTGAATGCAAATCAAAAGAAGTGTTTTCAGATCAAAAATTGATGAACGAAAAGCCTCTTTCAATTGCGAACATTGTATATTTGCTCAACGCTTTAACACTACACACGATGAAAAAACAACTTATTCTTGGACTTATAACGCTTGTTGCGCTTTTTGCGGCGTGCAATAAAACCGATGACAACGACCGCTTTGAGCTGCTTACTTCATCCGTTTGGGTATCGGACACCTTGTTTGTGGACGGCCAAGACGCAAGTGGCCCCGGAGAGCTATTGGAAAAATTCAAAGGCGAAGCCAGATTCAACCGCGATGCCACCGGCTCGTTTGGAGCTTACACCGGCAGTTGGCGTTTTGCCGATGACAGAACCCAGCTGATCATCACCACCGACTCATTGCCTATTCCCCTGACGGCCCTCATCGAGGAGCTCAGCGCAAGCGCTCTACGCATTACCACGGCCTATCCCAGCCTCACCAATCCCGATGAGGACATGCTTATTAGAATGACCTTTAACGCAAAATGACGAAGATTTCAGCTCTTTTTTTAGGGTTTCTTTTCGTGCTTTTAGGCGAAAACACTTCAGCACAAGGCTGGATTTCGGGGAAAGTTTATGATGCACAAACCAATGAATCACTGCCGGGAGTGCTCATTTTCATACACCAAAACCAAGGCGTTACCACACAGGCCGATGGGAGTTTTTTATTGCCTTCCTCTTCCAGAAAAAATCAATTGGTTTTTAGATATTTGGGCTATAAAACAGTACAAAAAAGCGTTGAGCTCAGCAAAGGCGATACCGTGCAACTAAGTGTAGGTTTGCAGCCCGAGGTATTTGAAATGGATCAAGTTGTGGTAACTGCAAAACGTATCGAAGAGCGTATGGCCGAGCTTTCGGTTTCTATGACAGTGATTAAAGCCGAAAAAGTTGGTCAACAACACACTACTGATGCCGAAGCTTTGTTGGCGAAAAGTCCTGGCATTGACATCCTCGACGGGCAAGCATCCATTCGCGGAGGAAGCGGATTCAGTTACGGTGCCGGAAGCCGTGTGCTGGCCTTGCTCGATGGATTACCTGTGATAGCACCTGATGCCGGCAACATCCGCTGGCAGTATTTACCTCTCGACAACATCAGCCAAATCGAAATCATCAAAGGAGCTTCCTCCGTTGCTTACGGCTCATCGGCCCTCAATGGCGTTATCAACTTCCGCACCGAAGACCCTACCTCTATCCCCCGTACGACGGCCTACGTTCAAGCCGGTATTTATGACCGTCCAAGGAATAAAAACTGGAAATGGTGGAGCAGCCCTATCATGACCCAAGCTGCAGGATTTACACACCTACGCAAAAAAGGCGCATCTGATTTTAGTTTTGGCCTCAACGGACTTCATGATGACGGCTATCGAAAATATAACGATGAGCAGGTTGCACGGATCTTTTTTAAATGGAAGCAGTACAACAAGAAAGTAAATGGGCTTCAATACGGGCTTTCATTGCATGGTGGATTCACTCGGAAAACCGATTTTGTGTTGTGGGAAAACGCCTCCACAGGAGCCCTTGTGCAAGACAGTTCAACCATCAGCCCTTTGAGTGGAACATTTTTTACCCTTGATCCCTATGTGGTTTACGTTAAAAACGATGCTTTTCGGCATGAGCTGCGCATCCGGTTGCAACAAAGTGTGAATAGTTTCGAGAAGAATGATCAAAACAATAGTCGAGCTACATCGTTTTATACCTCCTATCAAATGTGGGTTCGGATGCTTTCCTGGATGGATCTCAATGCCGGTTTTTCGCAATACAACAGCCTCATCCGTTCCAATTTTTATGGCGACCACCAAAGCAATACCAGCGGTGCTTTTGCGCAGTTAGAAGCACATTTGGTCAGCAAACTGAAATTGGTTTCGGGCTTTCGGATAGAATACAACGCTTTGGATGGAAAAAATGCCGCCACAACACCGCTTTTTCGGGCCGGACTTAACTATCAGTTGAAAGAGTACACCTTTTTTCGGGCCTCTTTCGGACAAGGCTATCGTTACCCTTCCATCGCCGAACGCCATGCTGCCACTACGCTTGGTGCTGTGAAAATATTTCCCAACAACTTTATACAGCCCGAAACTGGCTGGAATACCGAAATAGGCTTGAAACAAGGCGTTCGATTGGGGTTTTTAACCGGTCAGCTCGATTTTGCTGTGTTCTATATGCAAAACAAAAACATGATTGAGTACCTATTTGGCATTTACGCCAACCCGGGAATGGAGAGTTTCAGTTTTGGCTTTAGAGCTACTAACATTGAAGCTGCCCGCATCTATGGAGCGGAAACAGAAGGCGTTTTAACCGGAAAAACCGGAAAAGTTTTTCATCAGCTGATTGGCGGTGCTACATTTACATCTCCCGTGGAATACAACCCTTACACCGGAAAAAACACATCACAATTCCTGAAATATCGGCACAAATATTCTGTTAAAGCCAACTGGGATGCCACCTATTTAAAAGCTACTTTAGGACTGGGCATCGTTTGGCAATCGAAGATGTTGCGCATTGACGATGTGTTTTTAAACGAACTCACCCGTGAAGGTCTATTGCCCGGATTTTATGATTATTGGCAAAGTGGCAATCGTGCACATTGGCTTGCTGATGTGCGTTTCGGTTATAAAATCACGCCTCAAATTAACCTCTCGCTGGTGATTAAAAACCTCACCAACACCGAATATATGGGTCGCCCGGGTGATGTTCAGCCACAGCGCAGCTTTAGCCTAAGATTGGCGGGGTCTTTTTGAGTGAAGAGTGAATAATGAAAAGTGCTTGCGCCAGATGGAGCACAGAACGCAGCATAAAGAACAATCTTTGAATTTGAAATCTTTTAAACCTCCTCAACAGGACATAAAAAAAGCATCTTTAAAATAAAAGATGCTTTTTTTAACTATTACTTTCAATTTTATTGCAGTGTGAAGCGCACGGGAAGGCTAAATGAAACCCTCACGGCTTTTCCACGTTGACGGCCCGGAGTCCATTTGGGCATGGATTCAACCACGCGAATGGCTTCTTCGTCGCAGCCTCCACCGATACCACGGAGTACTTTCACATTGGAAACTGATCCGTTAGGCTCAACTACGAAGTTCACAAAAACCCTACCTTGAATACCACTTTCGCGCGCCATTGGGGGGTATTTCATGTTTTTCGCAATGAAGATCATCATCTGTTCGGCTCCGCCTGGAAACTCGGGCATGGATTCAACGACGGTGAAGATTTCTGTTTCAACAACCTCTTCTTCTTCTCGGGCCGGTGGAACATACACCTCGATAGCCACTTTTTGGTTTACCTCCACATCAATTTTCACGTCTTCCACTTCCACGTTGTCTTCCACAATTTGAAGCACAGTCACTTGTTGTGGTGGTGGTGGCGGTGGGGGTTTCACGTTTTGCTCTGTGATGGGTACGATTTCCTCGGTAATGTCCTCGGCCACCCGTTGAACGATGTTAATCGTTCGTTTGTCGTAGCTTTTGTATTCAAAAGCAAAGAATACGACGGCTAAAGCCAAAACGAGTCCTATCTGAATGAAAATAACTCTTTTATTTTCAAGGTCCGCTTTGGGTGATTTTTTAACTTCCATAGTTTTATCTGACTAAAAGGTTTTTGCTACGCAAAATAGCGGGGCTAAATTAATAATTATTCAGAGTGCGCGTTTTTGTTTTTATGTTTTTTTCGTGTTAATAGCACAAAAAACAGAAATCCGAGGAAAGTTCCCGCCATATTTGCTAAAAAATCATAGATACTTCCATATCTTCCAACAAAAACATAGGCTTGCATGAGCTCGGTAAATCCGCCATAGGCAACACCACTTAAAAGAACGATTGCAGTGAAATAACGTTTGTGGGTAGTGAAATATTGCTTTCGGTTGCTCCACAGCATTAAAAAGGACAGGGTTCCAAACATAAAAAAATGCACCACCTTATCGGGCGAGAGCCAATCCCAAAAACTTACTACTTCGGGAAAATAATTTCCGGGTAGGCCTGTAAGTAAGAGAATGGTTAAAGCCCAAACAATTGGGAGCCAATTTTTAAGGATTGCATTTTTCATTCAAAACGTTTATCCTTCGAGATGTGCTTTATAGGCCACAGCATCCATTAGGTTTTCGATGTCAGCAGTGTTTTTGATTGCAATTTTGATGATCCAGCCAGCGCCATAAGGGTCTTTGTTGATGATTTCAGGGGTATCGGCAAGGTCATCGTTGTATTCAATAACGGTTCCTTCTAAAGGCATAAAAAGGTCGGAAACTGTTTTTACGGCTTCAATTGTACCGAATGTTTCACCTTCTTCAAGGTTTTCGTCCAAGGTTTCAACTTCAACAAAAACGATATCGCCCAATTCTTTTTGAGCAAATTCGGTAATTCCGACGGTGGCTTCGTTGCCATTTACGCGAACCCATTCGTGGTCTTTTGTGTACTTGAGGTCAGATGGAATGTTCATAATTTTCTTATTTAGGTTTAGGCATCAAATTTATACATTTTCACGCAATAGAAGCGGGACTTGTACTAATTTAAAACCAATCCAAATGAGCCTTGGGAGATTTACGATCTACGATTTTGGATTTACGATTGAAGTCCATAGAATGTGCAACGCTTTTTTGATCTTTGTGCACTATTCTTTGCGTAGCGTTCAATCGTAAATCCAAAATCGTAAATCTAAAATCGTAAATCCCAAATCAATGTCGTTTAGTTAAGCCCTCGTCATAATCGCTTGTAATTCATTGCGTAAGTTTTCTTTATTCTTTTTTTGCGTGGCATAACTCTATTAGGCCGGATTATTTCCCTGGTTTCTGACACTATTTGATCAAAAGCGAGAAATGCTTTTTTATATTGCTTTCTCACAAAAACGGGAATTAAAATATCAAGTGTCATTGACAGTGCATTTGTTCGGTTTATCTTTTGATCATGTTTCCTGTTTTCGTCTGCTTTGTATTCAGCCCTAACTCTTTCTTCAATGGGGTGAGCGTAAGCGGCACAAAGTGTCATCAAAAATATTTTAGCGTGGAAATCTTGCTTTATCCCACGTACTGTCTTGCATGAAAAATCTTCCAGTTCTATCCTGTTTTTAAGCAATTTATATGCTTCTTCCTCATTCCATCGGTAATGATACAGCGATTCAAATTCTTCGTACTTGTAATTCTCTGTGTCAGTGAGCGAGGTGCAAAGAATTTCTATTTCGCCATTTTCTAATTCTACCCTAAGCAACCTACAGCTTATTGCGGTGTCTTGAAGATGTGGATATGCAGCCAGCTTACTTCTATCTTTCTTGGGAAGTGTGAAGTTTACTATCCTTTCTTTTTCGCCACTTTCAGAAAACTCCTTGACTGTAAGCCACCAATCTTCTTTTATCCTTACACAAAATTCGATTCCCTTGGCTATTAGTATAAAAAACAACAAAATACTGGGGTAGCCTCTATCAAGCAATAGCAGATCGCCCTTTTCTACTTTTTCTAAATGCTTGAACAACAGAACTCTTTCGCTTGCTGTGTAGGGTGCTATTTGGGCATCTATGGTTACCTGATTCAAAACGTCGTAAAGCATGGACGCTATTGCTATAGATCGCGGACTATCCGCATTGGGACCAAAATTGTGTTGGCCAAATTCTTCAATAATGCTAGGATGGTTGGGCAACATGAGTCGGGTTCCGTCAACAGACAAAGTTCGCATGCCATACCATGTATAGTATTCTGCTTCTTCATAAAACGTATTCGAGGCCACTTCATTTAAACGCACAAATGCCCACTCATTAAGCTTTGCCCGGGCTTGGGTTAATGCTCCTTTGGTTACTTCACGAATTTTAAAATCACTTTGATTAAGCGATTTGTAAAACTCATCTAACTCACGTTGTATTGCTCCTTTAATTTTAATGATAAAAAGTATTAAGTTACTGAATGTCAGTTTTCTATCTCTTGTGAATACTCCCTTTTGGCCATCTTTTGAACGGCCGATAAACTTTTCATTCTCAAGCTCATATCCTATATTTTTAGAGATTATTTCACGAAAAACGCTTTTGTTGTTAATACTTGGGTTACCCCCTATATACTACGTAAAGATAAATTATTTCCGCCAAACAACAAGCGATTTAATCAACTTTTTTATCCCTAATGTTCATTAAATCATATACTTATACTGAGCTGTTAACTAAACGACATTGATTTTGGATTTACGATTTTGGATTTACGATTGAACGCTACGCGAAGAATAGTGCACAAAGATCAAAAAAGCTTTGCACATTCTATGGACTTCAATCGTAAATCGTAATTCCAAAATT
>JADYZK010000314.1 GCA_020853175.1 Bacteroidales bacterium | reverse complement strand
TATTTTTCTACTGACAACGTATTTGGTTTTGTCTTTTAAAAAGATGGTGGTATAATTTCCATCTGCTTCGAGGCGAATAATTTCTTCGATACGTAGCAACTGAATGCCTTGAAGGGTTGGTATGGCAATTTTATTGAGCTTCCCCAATTTTTGATTTTCAGTAAAAGCTTTCATTTTTTCAGCTTGCTGCTCTGGATGCTCTTTCATTTTTACCACTTTTTCAACTGCTTCTATCAACAACTGAGGGTCTAAGGGTTTGAGTAAATAATCCATAGCGCTGATTTGAAAGGCTTTAACAGCGTATTGGTTGTAGGCAGTAACGAAAATGATTTTTGGCCAGGGCTTGGGAAGCATGTCGAGCATCTCAAAGCTTGTTCCATCGGGTAGGTCAATATCCAGAAATAGCAATTCGGGTTGGAGGGTTTTTATGGAAACGAGGGCTTCAGAAATTGTTGTTGCTACCCCTTGAATTTGAATCGCAGGACAGTATTTGCTCAGAAAACTCACTAAGGTTTTTTTGCTATGTTCTTCATCTTCAACAATTACAGTTTTCATATCATTGGTTTGCTTTATACGGAATAATAAATTCAACCCTTGTGCCACTTGGCTGGCCGGAGGGTGCGTACAGATCAATAATTTTAAAATAATGGGCTTGTTTTTTTTCGTGAAACAATCCTTTGAGTCGGCTTTGGGTAATTTCAATCCCTTTAGAGGTTTGCTTTTTCATCTCTTTACTTAGTTTTGCGGAGGCTGCCCTGCCAATGCCATTGTCTTCCATCTTGCATAAAATCCCTTCAGGAACATTTTCAAAACTCAGGCTAAAATTTCCTTTACCTACTTTAGTACGTAGCCCGTGCCACACTGCATTTTCAATAAAAGGCTGAACCAAAAGGGGTGGAATGTCAATATCGTCCAATTCGTAATCTATGTTTGTATTTATTTGAAAATCAAATGAATGATTCAATCTGAGTTGTTCTAATTCAAGGTACAGTTGCATATTTTTTAACTCTTCCTCAAGAGGAACCAGTGTTTTGCTGGAGCTTTCGAGATAATAACGGATGAGCGTGGCAAATTTGGAAAGATAAATTTCAGCTTGCATACTGTTGTTGTCGGCGATAAACGACTGGATGGAGTTGAGTGCGTTGAACATAAAATGTGGGTTCATTTGGCTGCGCAACAAGCGGTGTTCGGTTTCTGCCTGTTTTTTTTGGGCGATCACTTTTCGACGGGCTTGGATGAGACGGGTGCGGTTGAAAAGGCCTAAAATGATCAAAAAGACAAGAAAAGCAGAAAGTAATATTAAGATGTTTCTTTCCTTAGTTTTCTGAATCAGTGCATTTTGCTGTGTTATTTCTACCTCCTTGTTTTTAATTTCTTGGTCTTTCAGCTTGAGGTTAAATTTGCCTTCTGCCGCAATGATTTCTTCTTTTTTTTCCATTTTGAAAAGCGAATCGCGCAGCACCATCACTGTTTTGAGGTGTTGAAGGGCTGCTCCCTTGTTGTTGCTAATTTCTTCGAGGGTGCTCAATAATTGAAGATTTTCCATTTGTTGGGCCACATAGTGGATTTGTTTGTTCAATGAAAGGCTTTTGAGAATGAAATCTTTACTTTTTTCTATTTGGCCTGTTTCAAAGTTTAGGGTAGCCAAATTGTGCAAAGCTTTGGCCATTTCGCTGGCGTTTTGATTTACCGAAGCAGATTCATTGGCCTTAGTTAGAAACATTTCTGCGCGTTTATATTCTTTTTGGTGAAGCAATGTTTTGCCTACTGCATTATAGCTCATGGCCATCAGTTCGTTGTTTTCAAGCATCTCGCTGATGTGTAAAGCATTTGTATAAAACAACATAGCTGAATCTTGCAGCTGTTGCTTTTCTAAAATCAATCCGATGTTGAGGAGTGCTTTGGTCATACCGACTGAGTCGCTTTGGCGTTCAAATGAAACCATCGCCTGCTTATAAAAATGTTTGGCATTGTTATATTGGTTGGTCCAGTCGAAAAGGTTGCCAATATTCAACATAATACTGCCTTCTTGGCCATTTGAATTGGTTAAATGAATGATGTCCAACGCTTTGCTAAATTGACCCATTGCCTTTTCATAATCTCCTAACTTATAATAAACGTTTCCGGTATTGTTGTAAATGGTGATCAGGTCGTTGTAGTTTTCTTCGCTTTGCGCATTGGCAATGGCTTGTTCAAAAAATGGAATGGCTTCGGTGTGCTTTCCGGCCTTAAAAAAACTCATTGCTGTGCTGATCAATAACCTCGTTTGGACTTTTGTTGGGTCATCGCGAAGGTTTATTTCAAGGCCTTTTTTAAAATATTCACCGGCTTCGTCAAATTTTCCCATGGCATCGAGGCAGTTACCAATATTGATATATGAACCGATGATGCCTTTGGTTTCGCCGCGTTTCAGTCGGTTGGCAAGTGCCTGTTGGTGCAATTCAATGGCTTCAGTGTATTTGGTCTCATCGTATTTCACTAAGGCAATGTTATTCAGTACATTGCTGTATTCCAGTTCGTTGTCTTCCTTCTTAAACAGTTTTAGGGCTTCCGTATAATATTTGATGCTTTCTTCATGCCGATTGCGGTAGTAGCTTATAATGCCGCTGTATTTTAATGCCAAAGCGGTTTCGTTGTTTTGCTCGTTTTCGATGGCAATGACCGCGGCTCTTTTCGCGTAAACCTCTGCTTGATCGAGGTTGGAGCGAAGGCTTAGTTTCGTTAGTTCGAGGAGCAATGCAGGCTTTTGTGTTGCATGAACTGTTTCGAGTTGTTTTAAAAGGCTGTCTTCTTGGGCAAAAGTGAATTTACCAAAACAAACAAAAAGTATAATGAAAAAGAGGATTCGTCGCATATCATCAATTATCGAAGCGCAAATCTATGGTAAATTAAATCATTTGTCAAAATAAAAAACACATTAATTAATTGAGGTGCAAAACGTTATGGTTTTGTTTCAACCACATATCAACACTTTTCCTCCACTTTTACATCATTCACCGCCGTCTTTACATTGTGGCTTGCAGCCGGATGCGCTGAAACTTAGTTTTGCTTCATAACTAATTCAAAAAGCCATGAAAATTTCCATTCTTTCTTTATTTATTCTCTTTGGCAGCCTGTTTTCGGCATACGGCCAAATAGATGAGCAAATGATTGCAGCACCGCTTACATTTGGCAATGCGACTGCTATTTCGGGCAATTGGGCCATTATAGGTAACGAATTTGAATCGCAATTTGCCAATGCCCGCGAGTATCCTAATTCCGGATCGGTATCTTTTTATGAACGACAACCCAATGGATCTTGGACTTTTCATTCCAAACTTTTTGAGCAATGCTGGTTTACCGGCAATACAATCACCCAACATGGAGTCAATTATGGACGTTCGGTGTCCATTGATGGAGATTGGGCCGTGGTAGGCAGCGAGTACGATTCTAATAACGATGGTGCCGATGGGGCCGATGGGGCGGCTTTTGTTTATCATTATAATCATATTTCCGAAGCATGGGAATTTCACCAAAAGCTCTACAGATGGCCGGCTACTCCTGAAAATTCTTTTGGTTGGTCAGTGAGTATTCACAACAACCGTTTAGCAATTAGCGATCCGTATTGTATCTATGATAACTTAGGTGGTAGGGTTTATACTTATTATTTTGATGAAAAAACAGATCTTTGGGAAGCCGGTGATGAATTGTTGGATTCACAAGGCGGTGGCCTTCCAATGGGTCAAACTGATTTGTTTGGTTTTGATGTGAAAGTTTGGAACCAAACTGTTGTGGTTGGCGCGCCTATGAAGGGTGTTTCTAACGGCAACTTAATGGATGAAGGAGCTGTGTTTGTTTATACTTACAGCCTTGGAGCTTGGACTGAAGAAAAAATTGCCGCTCCTGATGCTCAGTTTCAAGACCGTTTTGGTCATTCGGTTGATATTAAAGATGACTACCTCATTGTGGGTGCTCCTGGCACTGAAGGCAGTGCGAATGCTGCCGGTTTAGCCTTTGTTTACAAACACAATGTGGCTTGGGATTTAATAAAAACACTTGTAAATGACGATAACCAACAGGGTGATGCCTTTGGTTTTTCTGTTGCCACCGGTGAAAGGGGTTCATCGAAGCTGTTTCTTGTTGGGGCACCCTATTGGGATGGCTTAACAAACTTAGAAAATGCCCGAGGTGCTTGTTGGCTTTTCGATTATCAATTGGCTGATTTATCATGGTCAAACAACATCCTTACAGCCGGAAATGGCAGCTCAAATGATGTGTTTGGTGATGTAGCAACCATAGAAAAAGGAGCAGGCAATAGCATGGCAACGGCTGTTTCAAGTCGAATTATTGAAACACTTCCATCAGGATATGGAGTGGGAGCTGTATATTTTTATTCCTTAGCATACTCAACCAGTGGTGTTTGGACTGCTGCCGGTGATGATGACGAGTGGGATAATACTGAAAACTGGAGCGACAATCAAGTTCCAAATGGGCTCACAAATGTAACTATTCCTGATGGCCTTAGTCCTCCGAATATTTCAGGAAATGCCTTTTGCCGCAACCTGAGCATCCCCGCGGGCAGAACCATAAGTTTGAGTGCCGCAGCCAATTTACGCGTGAATGGCGATCTCAGTGTTTTGGGTGAGTTTGTGTTTTCTGATCCTCAAAACCAACATTTACCACAATTGGATGTGAT
>JADYZK010000313.1 GCA_020853175.1 Bacteroidales bacterium | reverse complement strand
TTGATTTTGAAAAAGGCGTTGTCATTGGCTGGGAAAAGAAAGAAGTGGTTGAAGTAATTGAAAAAGGAAGCCTTTACCGTGGCGATTACCTTTATTTTGATGCTGTTGGGCAGCCCCAATTGGGATCAGGTGAGATAGGAATCATTGGCGGAAATACAGGTAAAGGCGGATCTATGGCGCGGTTCACCATTATCGCCGATTATTTGTATGCGGTGCACAACAGCGCACTTAAACTTTTCAATATCGCTCACAGTCCGGGCATTGTTCAAGGTGCTGAACTGCAGCTCGATAGGTTAGTCGAAACCATTTATCCATTTGAAGATCATTTGTTTCTCGGCACCACAACCGGAATGTTGGTGTATAACCTTAATAATCCTGCAATACCTGCTTTTGTTAGCGTTTTTGAACATATTTCTTCCTGCGACCCGGTAGTGGTAGATGGAAATTTTGCCTATGTAACCCTTCGCTCGGGTAACAATTGCAACAATATGGTCAATCTTTTAGAGGTTGTGGACATCTCATCGCTTGAGCATCCGTTTTCAGTAAAATCTTATCCCATGTACAATCCTCACGGCTTGGGTATTGAGAATAAAACACTATTTATTTGCGATGGTGATGCCGGTTTAAAAGTGTATGATGCCACCGATCCGATGGAGATTCATCAGCACCAACTGGCACATTTTCCTAATATAAAAAGCTACGATGTCATTTGTCATAATGGACTTCTGATGATGATTGGCGCCGATGGTTTATACCAATATGATTATACCGACTTAAACAATTTGCAGCTGCTCAGCACCATGCCCATTGTAAAAGCACCATAATATGAAAAAGCATTCACTAACCACTTTTATTCAATAATCGGATTTGCATCCGGCTGCTGCCTTCGGACGATGAAGGCAGCAGTTTTTTAACATTTACAGCCATGAAACTCATCTTTTGGAAAAAGAAAACCCGCCGAGAAGCTGCAACTGACAGTTTGCTGTGGCAATTCTCTCCTCTTCGCAAACTTATTGGAAACCATCCTTTGGTCTGGAATACACGCTTCGGCGAACAAAACAATTTACGCAAGAATTTAAGTAAATTGTGGAAGGTAAATCAGACTTCACTGTGGTAGCCAATGATGTTTAAATACTTTTTTGGATATGTTCATAGAGCAAAGCCGGCATCCTTTTGGGGTTGGACAGCTTTGCTTTTTCTAATGTTGGTCGCTCCGAGCCTTCAATCGCAAGACCATACCGCGTTTTATTTTAAAAATGGCGAGGTCACTTTTGGTCAAATTGTGGGTGCCGATAGTTTGGGAAGCTACCGTGTGCAAAATGATTGCGGCATTCGTTTGGTGGATGCCAAGGATTTGGACAGCATTCAAATCATCAAAAAAGCGACAACCCCTCAGTTTTTTCAACACAAAAAGAAGGGGTATTATAACTTAAGCTCACTAGCCCTATTGTTTGGCGAAGGACGGAATGATAATTTTCCGGTTCCTTCGCTGACAATGGTCAACGGATATTACTTTAATCCTCAATTTTTTACTGGCATTGGTGTTGGTTATGAATACTATGAATGGAGCACGCTTCCGGTTTTTGCTGAGGTAAAGTACGTGTTAAAAAAACATGGATTGAACCCTTTTGCGTCATTGAAAATCGGGTATGGCTTTTCAATCAATAAAGACGATAAAACCAATACTGGCGGCAGTAATGACATTGGCAAAACCTATGGTGGAGTTTTGATTTCGCCTGAATTAGGTATTTTGATTCCTGTGGGTAAAAGCGATGCTTTTTTGATGGGCATTGGCTATCACCATCAGGAATTGTCGAAAGACAGTTTTCTTTATGGCGATTGGAGAGTGGGGGCGGAGCGGATGCAACGCAGGGTGTTTACCAATTACAACCGTATTTTATTAAGAATTTCCTTCATGTTCAGATAGATATCTCAACATTGGAGGACAATAATGCAATCAGTCCATCGTGCTTTGTTCGTGACACGCAAAGCACGATGGACCGATTGATTTTTATACGGAGGCTGTAATTTCCCAGACAAAGGCCCGGATTCCTACCTCTTTGTTGATTTCATCTACCTTTTTGATTTTTGATAGAAGCCTTTCAACTTCATCTTCGGGGATGATGGTGATGAGGGCCGAGTTCATTTCGGGCCAGGTGTGGGTGCCTTGTCGGGGTTCGCCATCCACAGAGCCGCGACCTTTTACTTCGTTCCACCAACTGAAACCACGGATGTGTAAATCATCGAGAATGAACTCGATACGCTCAGTGTGCGCTTGATTAAAGATTATAAATACTGCTTTCATTTGTGTCATTCTATTATATTCGTGTTGATAAAACGCCTCATGTTTATTCAAGGGTTTGGAATTTTTTGCGCACCTTCATCACTTTGTCGCGTTCGCCGCTGCGGGCAACAATGCCATACATGACGGGTACAATCACCATAGTAACAATGGTTGAGAAGATAAGCCCGCCGATAACGGTGATGCCCATTGGTCGCCAAATTTCGGAGCCTTCGCCTTGGCTTAATGCCAAGGGCAACATTCCCAATATGGTAGTGAGTGCTGTCATAAGTACCGGACGCAAACGTGAACGTCCCGAAACCACAATGGCATCGTACAACTTCATGCCTCGGTCGCGCATGAGGTTGGTGAAGTCAACCAGCACAATACCATTTTTGACGACAATACCTACCAGCAGCACGGCGCCCAGAGCTGCCACAATGCTCAAAGTGGTGTTTGTAATCAAGAGTGCAAAAATAACTCCTGTAAAGGCAAAGGGGATGGAGAACATAATGATAAACGGCATTGTAAAAGATTCAAATTGAGATGCCATTACAATAAATACAAGAATGATGCTCAATGCCATTAGCAAACCAAGATCCATAAATGATTCTTGCTGGTCTTTGTAAGCACCGCCAACCTGCAATAAAACGTCTTGAGGAACATCCACTTCTTTGAGCTTTTCGGTCACTTTTTGGGCCAATTCGCCCAACGAAATGCCATTGGGTTTGGCCGAAAGGGTCACGATACGCTCTTTGCGTTTGTGTTGAATAGAAGGTGGTCCCCAGTATTCTTCGACATGGGCTATTTCTTTGAGTTTGATTTTCGCTCCTTGAGGCGTAAGCAGGGTGAGGGCTTCGAGCTCGTCAATAGAGCTTCGGTATTCTTCTGAAAGACGAACGCGAATATCGTATTCTTCACCTTCTTCTTTGTAGAGAGATGCTATCATTCCGCTGATGCGGTTGCGAATCATGGTAGAAACGGTAGCACTGTTCAGGCCATGAAGGGCAAGTTTTTCCTTGTCGAGAATCACTTGCAGCTCGGGTTTGTCTTTTTTGCGGCTCACGCTCACGTCTTTTGCCTCCGGCATTTCAGAAAGTTGAAGGCGGA
>JADYZK010000312.1 GCA_020853175.1 Bacteroidales bacterium | reverse complement strand
CCGCTGTTAGCACTATGAAAATGATTTGGATCAATTTGAAAGCCATGTTGGGCTGGGGACAAAGTAAAACAGATGCCATTCAACTGGTTTCAAACAAACATACCGTTTTCGAAGAGTTTCAATGGCAGGAGTTACGAAAAGCCTTGAATGAAAATAATGTGCAACATCCTTTTCTTTTGGCATTGAGCCATCCAGAGGAAAAAGCCGCCTATAACGACCGATTTACTTATGATGTGGTATCGAAAAAAGCTGCCGACCAATCCATTGTATGCAACGATGCTTTGTTGAAATTTGTACCTGCGCGATTTGTTTCCGACCCTTCCATTGAAGTAGGCGATTTGCCCGAGATGGACCATCTGGTTGAAGTGATTCGTGCTGAAAAAGGTGAAGCTGCTATTGACGGTCTCAATGAAACCATCGCCGAAAGGATGCGGTCTTTCAGCATGACCATGCGCAGCTTCCTCGACGATATGCTTCTTGAGATCCGACGTCAAAAATCAGAAACTACCCTTCCAAAAACCCAGGTTTAATTTTTTTTACCATGGCACTTTTCAAAAAAATTATCATTATCGCGGTCATTGCAATCGCTTTTGTCGGTATTCTTGCCGTTGTTGCCGTAAGGTTTATTTCCAGTCGGGCCTTACCTGATTATGACAAAACAATGGCTATAGAAGGATTGCTGAAAGAAGTTCGCGTGTTGCGCGATTCCAACGCTATGCCACATATTTATGCCGAAAACGAGCACGACTTGTACATGGCCACCGGCTATCTGATGGCGCAAGATCGGCTTTGGCAGATGGATTTGCTCCGCAGGGTTACCATGGGACGGCTGTCAGAAATCTTTGGAGAAGACATGGTCAAAACCGACCATTTGTTGCGGGCATTGCAGATGACAAAAAAATCGAAAATGGTGCTCGGTCGAACTGACGAACAAATACTACTGTCATTGGAAGCTTTTGCCAAGGGCGTGAACCAGTATATTTCTGATCGTGGAGGGGCTTTGCCCCCTGAATTTTTGATTCTTGGCTATAAACCTGAGCCTTGGGAAGCCTACCACACCGTCAACTTGATTGGATATATGGCTTGGGATTTATCCGGATCGTGGCAAAACGAGGTTATTCTTCATCAGTTGCGGGCAAAACTTTCTGATGACTACCTCAAGGCTTTGGTGCCCGACCTTGATTTTCAGAAAAGTTTTGTGCATTTAGAAAAAACATTGAATGACAGCAGCTTTGCCCTGCTCGAGGGCAACCAAAACTTAAAGGTATTGGGTATTGAAATGATAAGCGGCAGCAACAATTGGGCCGTAACCGGAAAAAAAAGCAAAAGCGGAAAAGCGCTGATGGCCAATGATATGCACCTCGCTTTTGGCGCTCCGGGCATTTGGTACCAAATGCACCAAGTGATCGAGGGGAAGTTGAACGTTACCGGTGTGGCGCTGCCCGGTGCACCCTTTATCATCAACGGACACAACGATAGCATTGCTTGGGGAATGACCAATTTGTATGTGGACGAAATGGATTTTTATGTTGAAAAAACCGATTCGATGCATAAAAATCAATATTTCTATAACAGTGAATGGCTGCCAATGACTGCGATTGAAGAAAAAATCGCCATCAAAGGAGGCGATACGGTTCAAAAAATCTTGTGGTTTACCCATCACGGGCCTGTTATTTCAGGTTTTAAAGGTCTCGACACCGAAACAATTTCCATGCGCTGGACAGGCAATGATTACAGCAATGAGCTGCGAAGCATGTATCTGTTAAATAGGGCTTTTAATTGGGCCGATTTCAGAAATGCTTTAACGACGATGCTTGCGGTAAGTCAAAATGTAGTGTATGCTGATGTGCATGGCAATATCGGATTGCAAACGGCTGGTGCAGTGCCGGTTCGGAAAAGTGGAATTGGAATCCATCTGCTACCCGGCGACACTGATCAGTTTGAATGGACCGGCATTCTTCCTTTCGATTCGCTGCCATATACTTTCAATCCTCCCGAAGCATTCGTTTCGTCTGCCAACAACCGCACCGTTGGCCCGTCATATCCTTATTATATTGGTTACTGGTACGACAATTCCAGCCGGATTGATCGCATCCACGAAATGCTCGCCGAAAAGGAAAAGCTTGATGCAGCGGATTTTATGGCTATGCAAAACGATCAGAAATCTGTATTTGCTCAAAAGTATTTGCCTCTGTTGGTTCAAACGCTTTCTCAGGTGGATACAATGGAGACAACCAAAAGAGAAGTTTTAGATCTCATCCGGTCGTGGGATGGAACGATGGCGGCTGAAAGTGCTCGACCAAGTATCTTTGAAATGTTTTTTACTCATTTCTTAAAAAGGGTGATGGCTGATGAGATGGGGGAGAAGCTCTTTACCTCTTTTCCATCAGGGCTGATGCGACATACCTTCGAATATTTCTGGCGAAATACACAATCAGTATGGATGGACGATATATCCACACCGGACAAAGAAACTTTTGAAATGGTGGTTCAACTTGCATTTTCTGATGCAGTAAAAGATATTATCTCCCTTCAAGGACTCGAGGTTTCGGCTTGGCAGTGGGGCAAAATACACCAACTCACTTTGCGTCACCCTATGGGAAAAGTGGAATTGTTGAACAAGGTTTTTCATTTTAACCGTGGGCCTTATGAAGTCGGAGGCAGTTTTCACACGGTCAATCCTTTTGGATATTCATTTCACAAACCTTTTGATGTGGTGCATGGTGCCTCGCAACGACATATATTTGATATGGGCGATCTGAGAAACTCTTTTATGGTAATTCCAACAGGCATTTCTGGTATTCCGGCGAGTAAATTTTATTGCAATCAAACCAGCTCTTTCTTGAAAGGGAAATACTTTCAGGATCACTTTTATCAAAATGATGTGGAAAAAAACAAACGATTTGAAATGCGTTTTCAGCCCTCAAAATAACCGCCTCTTAGCTTAGAGAGGCAGCATAAAAAGGAAAGCCAGGAAATGTAAAACGCTACCGGCCAGAACAAAAAGATGGAAGATAAAGTGAAAGAGTTTCTTTCCTTTTCGTAAATAAAACATTGCTCCGGCTGAATAACTCAACCCGCCGGCCACCAACAACCACAACGAACGTTCGGGTAGATTATTTACTACCGGACCAATCACAATGACGACAAGCCAGCCCATGGCCACATAAAGCCAAGTGGAAAGCTTGCGGTATTTAGGGCTGTAAAACCAAATTTTGTAGGCAATTCCTCCCAAGGCCAAGGCCCAAACTACACCAAAAAGTGCCCATCCGATCGGACCGCGAAGCACCGTAAGTGCAATGGGCGTGTAGGAACCCGCGATAAGAACATAAATGGCTGAATGATCCAATTTGTTGAGAAAATACTTCAAGCGCGGGTTAGAAACGGCATGAAAAACGGTGGAGGCGATATACAGCAAAAGCATAGAAGTGCCGAAAATACTGAAACTCACAATGTGCCACACATTGCCGTAAAGCGAGCTGAAAACGGCTAAAAGGGTAATCACCGCAACAGAAATGGGAATGCCGGCAGCGTGGGATATGGTGTTAGCAATCTCTTCTATTTTTTTTTCTTTTCGGGTGAAAACCCTTTTTTTCTTCATTGCGATGGCATTTTTCATCATTTCCACTACAGTGGTTTATCGTCAAACGTTTTCCCTGCTCTGCTATTGCTGCTCATCATAAATAATTTCCCCAACACAACTTCAACTTAAAAGGTATTGGGCCAATTATTTTTGGTGCTTCGTTTCAAGCAAACACGTAATAATTTAGAAAAAGATAAAAAAATGGAAGTGTTTTATTAACTATCGAGTAGTCCTCTGCCGGTTTTCACAATTTCGCCATTGGCTTTCATGTCCACAATCAGTTTGTCGAGAATGCCATTCACAAATACTTTACTTCGGGCAGTACTGAAATATTTTGAAATGTCAATAT
>JADYZK010000311.1 GCA_020853175.1 Bacteroidales bacterium | reverse complement strand
CGATGCCCTCAAAAACGTAAATCCGGTCCTGAAAGAAACAATCGCAGAAAACGCTGCCAACACCCCAAACACCTCTCTGTGGGAATTAGCCCAAAAAGGCATTCAAACTTTCAACTTCCTCACTGATAATGATGTGCAATTGGTTAGAGTTGACAATGCTGACAACACGAGTGAGGTGATGCTCAAATCGAACATCATCAATTACAGTCGCTCAAGTGCGGCAGAGGTGGGAAAAGTTAAAATGTGATTCTTATCACCCTACCTCCCTTTGTGATTGTCTAACCTGTCATTTAGAGCAATGAATCTCCTTTGCTTTTGGTTCTTTTACGGGCTGCTTTGTCCTTCAAAATGATGCGCCGCGTCTCATCATTTTTCCAAACCATCCTAAAAAAAAAGAGGCCGAAAGGCCTCTTTTTATGTGTTATTCAAATCATGTTGATTATTCAACAATCATCTTTTTGGTTACTTTTCCCATTTCCGATTGGATGGTATAGAAATAAACACCACTGTTGAGTTGATCGGCTGAGATGCGCAAAGCATGAACGCCTTGATCCAAAACACCATAGTTTTTATCCATCACTTTTTGTCCGGTGAGGTTATACACCTGGAGGGTAAGTGGCGTTTTTTTAGCCAAGGTAACGTTGATGGTGGTTTCGTTTGCGAATGGGTTGGGTTGGTTTTGACTTACCATAGCCATTTCAGAAGGAATATTTTCATTCAGGTCGGTAATGGTATAGGTTTTCTTGAAATCACTGATGTAATAAAACTGCACTGGTAGTCCAACATCATTGGTTTCGCCAAGTTTTTGATATACCCAAGGAATGGTACACTCAACAGAGTTGGTTCCTACAGGCTGTACAAACACATTGTATGGCATGGTGGCCCAGTTGGCGGTCCACATGGCAGGACTGAAAACAGTAACATTTTCAATTTCGCCGTGGGTTCCGTTGGCTCCGGCATAAGGAACAAAGTCTCTGAAATAAATGTCGGGACGATTGTTGTCAGCGGCATCAGGAATATCGCTATCCAACCAAGAGAAGAACAAGACAGTGCCATCGGGAGTTGATGAAATCTGTCCGCGACTGTAATGTGAACCGGTATTTGCACCAGCAACAAAATCAGCTTTGTACTGCAGAATGTCGGCCAATTTAAACGATTGCCAAGTAACTCCGCCGTCATTGGACCAAATATGGAAAATACCCACAAAACCTTGTCCTACGGAAATTGTTCCAGCTTCCAAATCGGCAAGCAATATATTGCCAATCAAGTGAGGATTTCCCCAAGCATCCACCATCAAATCTTGATAATAGCCCATATAATAAGGAATAGCATCGCGGCTGGGTACCGGATCCGGGTCGAAATGAGCTGCAAGGGCTTCATCACTAAGAAATTCTTGAACTGCAGTAAGTCCTGCCGGTCCTCCCAATTGAATCTGGATGGGGTTTTCTGACCAAGTTTGGCCACCGTCAGTGGTTTTGAAAAGAACAGGGTGGTAAGAAGTAAAAGGAAGCGTTTCAATCAAGTTGGTGAGAATACTCACGTATCCTGTCATGCCATCGGGACTGAAAGCTATCTCTACGTCGTTAATACCATCATCGGGATTAACATCTAAAGGCCATTCTTGAATGTCATACTCAAAATTGCCTTGGTTTTCGTCCCAAGTGCCTTTTGCAACATTCAAAAGACCAGCAAAAGTTGAGGTAGTGCCATCCCAAGTATTTTGTTCATCAACAAACCAAGCTTGTCCTTTGCTGTTCACCGTGTAAGTTGAAGGCAAAAACCATTTGGTTGAACCGCTTGAGTTGAACGAGCTCTGAGCACCGGTGGCATCAGGAGCAAACGCTTTGGCACCGTATGCAATTCCTCCCCAGGAGTTGGCAACACCAAGACTTCCATCCAATAACGGAGCCATAAAAGTTTGATAAGCGTTGAGCGGGTCGGTGTTGCCTTCAGGGTTATATATTGCACCAGCAGGGTAGCGTGCATTGAAAAAACCTGCTATAGTAGGGTCGTAATCAACTTTGTTTACTTCCCATGTCAAACCTCTATCAAAAGAAACATCATGACCTACATAGTTTCCGCTTGGACTTTGCAAACGGTGGGTAAAGCTAATGGCATTCAGACTGTTGTTAACTGAAATGCTGGCTGTGCGTGAATCAATAAAAAAACCATAAGCATTGGCGGAAGTGCCAATAGGCACAACAGATACAAAATTGGCATCCTTGGTGGGAACAACAGGAGCAATTTGTGTAGGAGTGACTGCCTGCTGCACGGGTGCCTCATTGAGAAGCTCATTTTGAGGCGCTTTTGCAGGCGCAGTTTTGAGTTCATACTTGCTGTTTTGACTGAACAATGCAGTGGACAAAACAACGCTCGAAATGAAAAGTAAAATTTTTTTCATGTGGATATGGTATTAAAATGATGAACCAAAATTATGGATTAACCGCATTGAATGTTCAAATTTGGAATATTTTTTTGTTTTTGTACAAAACATGCGACACCACCTTTAGATGAAGATGCCAAGTGCAATTCAATAAAGTTAAGATTTTGAGCCCATTAAAAAAAAATATAGACAATTGTCTTCTAAAAAAGTTCCGAAACAGTGGCACAATAAAGCATGTCCAATCTTAATTTCAAGAGATTATTTTTCGCGGGTTGTTGTTTTCATCAATAAAAGTGTCTATTTTTGTAACGATTTTTAATAATTTTTTATAAACTTAAATCTACAAATGATGAAAAAAGCTCTACTATTAGGACTTGTTCTTGGTTTTGGATCTTTGGTTGTTGCACAAAGCACTGTGACTTTGAAACCTAACCAACGCCAACACAAAGCCATTGAAAAAATGAAAATTGGCATAGAGCCGGTGAAGACCTCCTCTGTTGTTTCATCGCAACAAATTGAAGCACCGGCTTTT
>JADYZK010000310.1 GCA_020853175.1 Bacteroidales bacterium | reverse complement strand
TTGAAATCGAATGGGCGCTTCACCTCGACAGGGATCAGCGCGGACGGTGTTCTTTTTATCTTTTACAGGTTAAACCCATGGGCAATAATGCAAAAGAGCAGATGAATAAGATGGAAGAAATACCCAATGATGATCTATTGTTGTTTGCCGACAAGAGTTTGGGAAACGGTTTTTTAGAGGAAATTAAAGATGTGATTTTCGTAAATCCGGAAACCTTTGACAAGCGTTTTACCGAAGCAATGGCCAGCGAAATAGGGCAACTGAATGGCATGATGGAAGCTCAACAGTGTCCTTACATTTTGATTGGTCCCGGTCGTTGGGGCAGCCGCGACAGCTCCATCGGTATTCCGGTCAACTGGTCGCAAATCAGTCAAGCCCATGTAATTGTAGAAACCGACGGCTATGATTTCCCTTTAGATGCTTCCTCAGGATCCCATTTTTTTCATCAGCTTGTTGCTATGAATGTGGGCTATTTCACAATTCAATCCTCATCTTCGCGAAGTTTCATCCACTTTCAAATCCTCGAAAAACAGCCATTGGTTCAACAAACAAAATTTTTCAAGCATGTGCGTTTCAAAAACGCGCTAACTGTTCAAATGGATGGCAAAAGGCGGGTTGCACAAATCATTGTTAAAGGCGAGAAAAATTAAAAACGCAGGAAAAACAAGGATTTGAAGATTTCAAATTTGAAGATGTGACATCGCATTTTCAGCTTTCTCCAATCAGTTGCACCGCAAAGCAAAATGCAGTATTGCTTTTGAGGTTTTTTCTTGGGCTTCAACAAAACCCATGTGAGCAACATTTGAAAGTAAAAGCAGCTCAGCCTGTTGCGGCAAAGCCAGCTGCGCCATGACGCGGGCAAACGGTACACGGCTATCATTTTTTCCAAGGATAAACAACACCGGAATTTTAAGCTCAGATAGCGTTTGGAGGTGACTTTCGCGGTCGCGCATACCCGCCAAAGCAGCAATAACAGCTTGTTGGTGCTGGCTCAAGGCAATAGTTTGAAATCGTTCAACCTGATGCGGTTGCGTTTCGGCAAAGGAGTCATCAAAAAGGCTCGCGATAAAACTACCCACAAATTTTTCAGCGTCGTCTTCCACCTTTGTGATGGTTTGGTTTCGGTTTTGTTTGGCAGCTTCATCGTCGGCTGAGGCCTGGGAATGAAAAAGCACAAGTCCGTTTAATTTTTCTGGATAAGCATGAGCAAAAGCCACAGACACATAGCCACCCATAGAATGACCCACTAAAGTGGCTTTTTTAATGTTTTCGTGCACCAAAACAGCCTCAACGGCTTGTGCCATCAGCGCCATATCATGTTGTGAATGGATCATTTCCGAATGGCCAAAGCCAGGCAAATCAATGGTTATAGCGGTAAAACTTGTGGTAAAGGCATCCTTAAAACCTTCCCAAACCCTGCTATCCATGGGGAAGCCATGTAAAAAAACCACTGCCGGCCCTTCTCCTTCGATGGAGTAAGCCAGCTTCTTATCGTGAAATTTGATGGTATTCATTTGTAATGTTTTATGTTGCAAAGGTAGCCGTTTCAGCTTTCAACTCAACGGCCCGACCTTTAACAATCTACTCCTTGCTTTTCATTGGAGACTTCGTTTTTTTTAAATGACCAAAAATACTGAGGTGGTTAGCCTACTGGAATTGATTTTACACCCGGGATAGCGGCAATCAGCTTTTTGGTGTAGTCGGTTTGTGGTTGGGCATAGAGCATGTCGGCTTCGGCCAACTCTTCCATTTTGCCATTGTTCATCACCAAAACGCGATCCGACATATAGCGCACCACATTCAAATCATGTGAAATAAAAATATAGGTAAATCCATATTCCTTTTTCAGTCGGTTGAGCAAATTCAGCACTTGAGCCTGAACAGATACATCGAGAGCCGAGACAGGCTCATCGCATATTACCAATTCCGGATTCACGGCAAGCGCGCGGGCAATGCACACCCTTTGCCGCTGTCCGCCCGAAAACTCATGCGGATAACGCCGATAATGCCCTGCTTCCAACCCTACTTCTTCGAGAAGTTCAATCACTTTTTTCCGTCGCAGTGTGTTGTTTTCATGCAAGCCGTGCACTTTCATGGGTTCTAAAATGGCATCGCCAATGGCGATACGCGGGTTAAGCGAAGAATAAGGGTCTTGAAAAACGATTTGTATCTTTTTGCGAAACGCTCGCAATTCGTTTTCATTCAATTTGTTTATTTCCACACCTTGGTAACTCACCCTTCCGGCGGTAGGTTCAATCAACCTTAAAATACTTCTTCCCAAAGTTGTTTTGCCGCAACCCGATTCGCCCACCAAACCCAAGGTTTCCCCCGCGAAAACATCGAAGCTGATGCCATCAACGGCTTTTATCGAATCGTGTTTTTTATCGAAAAGACCTGTGTTGACAGAGAAATAGGTTTTCAGATCATCCACTTGAAGCACAGGCGTTTGCGCATAGAGTTTTTGATGATTGCTTGCTCTTTCGCCTTCTGGAACGGTCAATTCTGCCCACATTTGGCTTATGCCTTCGGGCCATTGGTTATCGAGAAATTCCTTCACCACCGGTAGGCGTTTCAGGCGTTGTTGCAAGGGTGGACGGCAAGCCAGCAAACCTCGGGTGTAAGGATGTTGCGGGTGTTTCAGCACTTGTTCAACCTTTCCTGCTTCCACAATACGGCCTTTGTGCATCACGGCTACTTGGTCGGCAATGTCGGCAATTACTGCCAAGTCGTGACTGATAAAAATCATTCCCATTTGGGTTTGCTGCTGTAACTCTTTCAACAATAGCAATATATCTTTTTGCACAGTAACGTCCAATGCTGTTGTTGGCTCATCGGCAATCAGCAAGTCAGGATTGTTGGCAATGGCCATGGCAATCATCACCCGTTGTTTTTGTCCGCCCGAAAGCTGATGCGGATAAGCTTGAAATTGCTGCTCGGGTCGTGGCAGTTTCACCCTTCGGAAAAGTTCCAAAACTTTTTCTTTGGCTTCCTTTTTTGAAATTTTTTGATGGGTACGAATGCTTTCGACCACCTGAACCCCGCAGCGCATCACCGGATTTAACGAAGTCATAGGTTCTTGAAAAATCATCGCCATGCGGCTTCCACGCGCTTGGCGCAGCTGGTTTTCATCCCATTGGTGGACGGCTTCACCTTGCAAAAAAATTCCATCCACCGTAACTTTTGAACCTTTGGCGGGCAAAAGCCGCATCAACGCCAGCGAACTCACCGATTTGCCCGAACCCGATTCGCCAACAATACCAAGAGTTTCACCTTTGTGAAGCGCAAAACTGACCTCTTCCACAGCCGGCAACCATTCATTTTCGTGACGAAAACTGATGTTAAGATTGTTGACCTGAAGAAGCAGTGGAGTATCCAAAATAATGTCTGTTGTCGGACAAAAATACAGCTTTTAAAACGTCGAAAAATGACTTTTGACAACATGATGTTGCTTTTGAAATCCTTCACGAGTATTTTAAGGAAGGAAAAAGTTGAGAAAGAACCGAAAATAAGCTTTCCAAGTGGTTGCTTGATATCCTTTTGGCGCGTAAAAAATACTTTCCAAAAAACAAAAATCAGAAATAAATTCGTTAAAACTGATTTTCCGTTTAGTTTATATGTCATTGATATAATGATATTTATTCGTTTTTAAACGTTTAACATCACTTACATACGTATCTAACTGTTAATCATACGACTTAGGTTTGGGAGCCGATATACTTTTGCTTCATCAATCGTTCAATTGTCAAACTTAAAACTTGAAACCATGACAACAATGAGAAACTCCGTACAACTGATCGGAAACGCAGGTAGCGATCCTGAAGTAAAAACACTCGCTAACGAAAACAAAATGGCACGATTTACAATGGCCACCAACGAGTACTACACCAATCAAAAAGGCGAGCGTGTTGAAGAAACCCAATGGCA
>JADYZK010000309.1 GCA_020853175.1 Bacteroidales bacterium | reverse complement strand
TCCTTTCGTCAGTGAATGAAATTCTTCCCGAGATAGGCGCTTTCAAAGGCCGGCTGGCGTATGTGGGTCTTCCCGGACAGGTGCAATCCATCCGTGCGTTGCAAAAAGAAAACCATCCTTGGGTGCAAAATATTGATTATATCTTTGGTCCTTTTTATGGCAACACCTTACATTTCAGCTCAATAAAAAGCTTTCTGCGCTCCTATGGCGAAAAAGATTACAAAAAAATACAAAAACTTTATTTCAGGCATGGCGAATGGCCCGGTAATATGCGGGTGGAGTTGAACGATGGAAAAGTATTTCAGCTCAAAAAATTTCATGCCAACTACCTCATTCCCTTTCACATCGTAAAAAACAGCCTGTTGTGCACCGATCTCACCAACGAGTTCACCGACGTTTCCGGCGGCGATGCTTGGGCGCCTGTGTATGAGGAGCGGGGTAAAGGCTACTCCATGCTTATGGCGCGCTCCACAAAAGGAGAACAACTTGTGCAAACGATGGCTGCCGAAGGCTGGTTAGAGCTGATGCCTATTGAGTTAGAGGCCTCAATTGCCATGCACTCTCATGGCTATGATTTGAAAAAAAGAGGCACCTTCATTCGCCTCCAATTGATGCGCTTTTTTGGAAAAACGGTCCCCGACTATGGGTATGTCCTTAAAGGTTTTGGCTTTTCGAGGGTGATGATGGAGCTGGTGATTGATACGCTTTTTGTGTTGCTTGGTACGCGTTTGGCGCGATGGACGGTTGAACAATTACCGCCAACCTTTGGGGGCAACCTGTTCGAGAAAAGCCGCAACATCTGGAAGAAATCTACCAAAAACATCAAACAGCAGAAACTGTGAAAAAGGCCATGCCCACTGCCAACCTGCCTCGTGCCGAAAAGCACAGTCGTAGCAAAAAATGGTTGCTGTGGTTGCGTTTGATAGGCATTGGATTGTTTGTGGTCATCCTCTTTAAAGTGGATCTAAGCCAAGTGCTTCAACAGCTTGCCACTGCCGATGGGAATTTTTTTATAATAGGATTGTTTTTTCAGTTGCTGGTGTTGGTTTTCAAAGGCATTCGCTGGCATGTGATGAACGACGGCCAAAAAGGCTGGATGTTTTGGCGACAAAGTTTAGGCCGGTTTTATGAAAGTTACGCCATCGGTGTGGTAACGCCCGCCAGGGTGGGCGAGTTGCTCAAGGCCGGACATGAGCAGGATACTTCCAATATTTTTGCCTCAGGCATCAGGGTGCTGGCCGAGCGCGGACTTGATATTGGATTTTTTGTGGCTTTGGCCGGTATTTCGTCCCTCACGGGAAGTTATATCCATTGGCCACCGCTCTACAATTGGCTGATTATTGCAGCAGGCATCGCTGTGCTCGTGATTTCAATGTTGTTGTTGGCGTCGGCAAGTTTCAACAATTTGATCAATTATTTGATGAAATTGCTGCCCGGAAAACTGAAAGCGGTCAACATCACCCATAAAAAATACAGTTTTATTGCCGCGTCTAATATCATAACAGTGAGCTTGTTATCCAATATCAGCTATTTTGTTTCTTGTTATTTTTTAGCACTTTCGGTCGGCCTTGAGGCCGGGTTTATTTGGATTTCGGGAGCAGTGGCCGTTTCGGGTTTGTTGAATATGCTGCCCATCACCATCATGGGAATCGGTACGCGCGAGCTCACTTTTTTATATGTCTTTAGAAGCTTTGCCCAAACTTTGGTGTTGTCGTTTTCCTTTGTTGTGATGCTGGTGGCGCAGATAGGAGGAGGACTTTTGGCTTTGCTCGCCGGACAATTGTTGTTGCACGCACACAAAAAAAACGAAAATGAATAAATACCTGATTGTAACTGGCGCAAATGGCTATTTGGGTCATTATATTGTGCAAGAAGCTGTACGCCAAGGATATGGGGTCATCGCCTGTCGGTTTGCCCATTTCGCTTCGGTGGTCATCGCGCATCCATTGGTGGACTATGTTGAAATGGACATCACCCAAGCAGCAACCGAGCAAAATGCACTTGCCAAAGCCATTGCAGGCAAGGAAGTTGTGGCCATAGTGAATGCCGCGGCTTTGTTGGGCAGCTCTGAGTTTGAAGCCAACGAACGTGTGAACACCAATGGAGTGAAAAACATGATTGATTTTGCGCAAAGTCATGGCATCAAGCGGTTGGTGCAAATCAGCAGTGTGGTGGTCATGAAAAAAATTAAAGGGCCTTATGGCATCACCAAATTGAAAGGGCAGGAGCTGTTGATGGCTTCCGATCTCGATTTTACGGTGTTTGTTCCGGCACTCATCATGGGGCCGGAAAGTTTGGGCTTGAACAGGGTATTGAAGAATGTTTTCCGTTTCCCTATTTTCGTGCCTTTGATTGGAAAGGGCAACGAAACACAACATCCCATTTACGTGAAAGATTTTGCAAGGGCCATTGTAGCTGCTGTTTCATCAGAAAATACCAAAAGAAAACTCTACCAAATTGCCGGCGATCGGGTGATTCCTTTTAGAGGGCTTATTCGGTTGATCCTCAAGCAATATCGCAAAAAGCGTATTTTTGTGCCTGTGCCTGTTTTTATTGCCAAAGGCCTTGGAATGATGTTTCAAAAGTTTCAAAAAGTACCGCTTTTTACGGCCGAACATGTCAAGGGAATTTTACAAGACTCGAACCTCGATACTT
>JADYZK010000308.1 GCA_020853175.1 Bacteroidales bacterium | reverse complement strand
TCACCGGTTCTACTGTGCTCTCGAGCCGAAATTTTGATGGTTTTGAAAAGTTAGATCGTGGTCATTACGAAACCTCTAACTTTAGCACGGCAGAGCAAAAAATCCGTATTCGCGTTGATGCGGCCGTCTCGAGCTTTAGTGTTATACGTGATAAATCAGAGTGATAAATTAGGATCAACCCGCAACCTTAAACACAGTTGAAACTTTTTTTAAAGCTTTGTTGCGGATGATGTTGACAAAATGTGTGGATCGGTTCAACTCTGTAATCAACTCCAATGATTTTGTGAAATCACCTTTAAGTCGGTACAGTTCAGCAAGATAAACTTTTTCTACTTCTCGCTCCGGCGACGATCGCAATATTTCTATCATCCGTTTGATGTTGGCTTTATAGGCCGGAAGATGTTTCAGAAACTGATATTTATAAATCATGCGGTGTTTACGATCATGTCGCCATGTGCTGAAACTGACGTCTCCTTTCAGGAAATCCATGAATTTATAACTGCTGGTTTTTCTAACCAGATCGTTGTGGGCCCACAAAAGTCCTTTGCGCAGGTAAAGCTCTTTTTCTGCACTCAACGGACGAAAGCTGGTCAGAAGATGCGAATATTGATGAATCAAAGCCAACTTTCCAAAAGTGCGATAGGTGTTGGATCCAAATAAATACCACGAACTGTATGGATAAACGGCCACTTTTTGTTGTTTGGTGGGGAGTTCTTTAAAGGAAGGAATAAGTGTTTTTTCAGGCGAGGCAGGATCTATTACCCAAAAAATGTGACCGCACGAAGGACAAACAACGATCATCTGTGGCTCCGAAAGAAGTTCGTCGCACATCATTTTGCCATCGGAATATAATTCAGTACATTGAATGGCAGGGCTTTCAAGATGTTTGCCTGTTAGGATAGCAGCACATTCAGGGCAATGAAAATAGAGCCTCACGTATGGGTTCATTCTTGTTAAATTTGTGCAAATGTATTGTTTTTTTGGTGAGGCAATCGGTGAGGGTTATTGGCGAAAAGCCTTCGTTTGATACGTGTTTTTTAAAGATATCCTTTCTGTTGTTTTTTTACCGGACAAAGGTTGATAGGGTCTGGATTGAAAAAAAGAAATTTATTTTTCTTTTGAAGGGGCTACAATTAAAAAAACAATTTATTTTTACCGCCTCAAACATTGCACAATGCACAACGTAAACGCCACTTATTTTTATTATTTTTATTTTGGTCGCCAAGATACGTGGGGAGGTTGTGTGCATAACTAATTGAAAATAAAGAATTGCAAAAATCCTGCCCTCACAAGGCGGGATTTTTTTTTAAAAAATCCGTCCATTGAAAAAACAAAAAGTTCTCATACAAGGCATCGAAGGGTCGAACCATCATCTGGCAGCCCTTGCTTATTTTCATCCTGAAAACATTGTGCCTTTGCCGTGCGCAAGTTTTCGTGTTTTGTTCCATCGTCTCGAAAACGCTGAAGCAGATTTTGCTGTCGTTGCAATGGAAAATACGCTGGTGGGCAGTCTGTTGGCCAATTACACCCTCCTGCGTCAATCGGGAATGAAAATTTTAGGCGAATACAAAATGCGCATCAGTCATCATTTGATGGCCTTGCCCGGTCAACAATTGACGCAAATTGAAGAGGTGCATTCACATCCGATGGCATTGGCTCAGTGCGAGGAATATTTTTGTAACAAGCATCAAATCAAGTTGGTGGAATCGGATGATACGGCCATTAGTGCAAGAATTATCCAACACCAAAAAATAGTGGGAAGAGCTGCCATTGCCTCCGAGCTTTCGGCTCAGTTGTTTGGTTTGGAGATTTTGGCGCATAACATTGAAACCAATTCACACAATTTTACCCGCTTTTTAGTGATTGGAAAAACCAACCTTCCTTGGGCCTCAAAACCTCGAGCCAACAAAGCTTCACTTGTGTTTACTTTGGCACACCAGTCAGGCAGTTTGGCGGCCATTTTAAGTATGCTGTCTTTTTACCAACTCAACTTAACCAAAATCCAATCGTTGCCCGTGGTGGGAAAAGAATGGGAGTATTTGTTTTATGTGGATTGCACTTTTGATGATATGTCGCATTATAAGGCTGCATTACATGCCATTATGCCACTATGTTTTGAGCTGAACATTTTAGGTGAATACCTCACCCATGAAGCAGTTAATGAATATAAAATGAATGAAATAACAAAAATAACTAACTTAAGCTAACCCGCCATGAATGCCGAAAATGAAAACAATTTAGTGCAGCCTGCCGTTCGCGCCCAACGGGTTGAAAACTACTATTTTTCTGATAAGCTTCAGCAACTGGAACTGATGCGCAGCCAAGGTGCCAAGGTGATTAATTTAGGAATTGGCAGTCCTGATCTCCCTCCTCATCCGGCGGTGATCGAAAAACTTTCAGCGTCGGCTGCCGATCCTTTCAATCATGGTTATCAAAGCTACAAAGGAACCAATGCCCTTCGCGAGGCTTTTGCTTCGTGGTACAAAAGAAAGTTTGATGTTGGATTGGATTATAAATCTGAAATCTTACCACTGATGGGTTCTAAAGAAGGAATTATGCACATTTCGCTTGCTTTCCTGGATTTGGGCGACCAAGTGCTGATTCCTGATCCGGGCTACCCCACTTATTCAGCTGTGTGTAAAATTGTTGGAGCGCAACCAGTTTATTATGAGTTAGAGGCAGAAAACAATTGGATGCCCGATTTAAAAGCGCTTGCTAACAACGACCTTTCAAAGGTGAAATTGATGTGGGTCAATTATCCGCACATGCCAAGTGGAGCCACCGCAACAAAAGTATTTTTTGAGGAATTGATTGCCTTTGGAAAACAACATCACATACTGATTTGTAATGACAATCCTTATGCACTCATTTTAAACGAAACACCTTTGAGCATCCTTTCTACGGAGGGCAGCAAAACCATTGCTCTGGAACTGAACTCTTTGAGTAAATCGCACAATATGCCCGGATGGCGCATGGGAATGGTTTGTGGGCATCAAAACTACATCAATCAAATCCTTAAAATTAAGAGCAATATGGATTCGGGCATGTTTAAACCACTTCAAGATGCTGCAGTAGAAGCACTTATGCTCGACGAAAACTGGACTGCCGACCTAAATATGATATATGCCGACAGAAAGAGGGTAGTACAACAAATATACGATGCCATTGGCTGCTCTTACGAACCCAATCAAAGCGGGCTGTTTGTTTGGGCCAAAATACCCGCTCATTTTTCATCGGCGGAGCTTTTATCCGAATGGATACTTCATGAAACAGAAGTGTTCATCACCCCGGGTTTTATCTTTGGAAAGCAAGGCCGAAACTATCTCCGCATCTCACTTTGTTGCAACAAAAAGCAGCTTTTAGAAGCTTTAATAAGAATTGAAAATTTGATGAAATCACGTGTATGAAAAATATTGAAATAAAACCATGGAACCTGGCAGGGTTTGACATGAAAAAACCTATCCTGATTGCCGGTCCTTGCAGCGCCGAAACCGAACAGCAGACATTGACAACCGCCCATCAGCTTGCTTCACAGGGCATTAAGTTGTTTAGAGCAGGAATTTGGAAGCCGCGGACCCGCCCCGGTGCTTTTGAAGGAGTAGGCATTGCCGGCTTGCCTTGGCTGCAAAAAGTGAAAAGGGAAACCGGAATGTTTGTAGGCATCGAAGTGGCCAGCGCACAACATGTTTTTGAAGCATTGAAATATGGCATTGATCTGCTGTGGGTGGGTGCCCGAACCACCGCCAATCCTTTTGCGGTTCAAGAAATTGCCGATGCCTTGCGTGGAACTGATTTGCCGGTTTTGGTTAAAAATCCTGTTAACCCCGACATTGACCTGTGGATTGGCGCCATCGAACGCATCAGCAATGCCGGAATCACCCAACTCGCTGCCATTCACCGAGGTTTTAGCACTTATGCCCCAACCGAATACCGCAACCATCCGCAATGGCTCATCCCGATTGAGTTGCGACGACGGATGCCGCAAGTGCCCATCATTACCGATCCAAGTCATATTTCCGGCAAAAGAAGCTTGATTCAAGAGGTGAGCCAGCAAGCAATGGATTTGGATTTCGACGGTTTAATTGTTGAAACACACTGCCAGCCCGATGATGCTTGGAGCGATGCCAAACAGCAGCTGCATCCCGATCAACTGAAAGAAATGCTTCAGAACCTTACTTTTAGAAACCCACATATCGTCAATATGCCTCGAACCCAATTGGATGATCTGAGGCTTCAAATTGATGATATTGACAATCAACTCATTGATCTGTTGAGAGATAGAATGAATATTTCTAAACAAATAGGCGGATATAAACAGCAAAACAACATCACCATACTGCAATCAAGGCGGTACACCGAAATCATTCACGACAGAAACACTAAGGCCCTCAGAAAGGGACTGAATGTGGATTTCGTGAGTCGGGTTTTTGAATCTATTCATGAAGAATCGGTGTTGCAGCAAAGCCAAATCATGAACCAAAAAGCTTAATAATAATTAGTTAGATCATTTAAGATGAAGATATTAATACTTGGAGCCGGCAAAATGGGCGTGTGGCTCAGCGATGCCTTGTGTTTGCAACATGAAGTGGCGATTTACGATACGGATATCAGCAGGCTTCGTTACGTTTTTAACACCATTCGCTTGACCGAACTCTCCGAAATTGCTGCTTTTTCTCCTGATCTGATGATCAATGCCGTGCACTTGCAACACACCATTAAAGCTTTTGAAGCTGTTACGAATTTGCTGCCGGCGAACTGTATCCTTTGCGACATCGCTTCGGTTAAAAATGGATTAAGAAACTATTACCAAAAAACAGAGCGTCCTTTTGTGTCGGTTCATCCCATGTTTGGGCCAACTTTCGCGAGTTTAAATAACCTGTCGAACCACCATGCCATCATTATTGATGAATCGGATGAAGCAGGAAAGCGTTTTTTTAAAAGTTTTTTTGGAAGTTTGGGTATTCATCTGCACGGCTGCACCTTTGATGAACATGACCAAACCATCGCCTACTCCTTATCAATACCTTTTGCTTCCACCCTTGTTTTTGGTGCCAATATGAAACGACAAAAAGCACCCGGAACTACCTTTGAAAAACATCTCAACATTGCCAGAGGCCTGTTGTCAGAGGATGATCACCTGCTGTCTGAAATCCTTTTCAACAAATATACTGTTCCGCAATTGCGGCAAATTAGTGGCTCATTGGAAATGCTGATGGATATTATTGAACGAAAAGACACCCTGGCTATGCGTTCTTTTCTTCAAAACATAAGAGCCAATTTGTCGGATTCAACATTTGTTTAAGCGTAAAAGCAGCTTTTTTTCAAGCTGAAATTGAAGCAGATGCGTACTTTTTTAAACTGTTTAGAATCATTCTGTTTTACCGCAACCGATTGTGGTTTGCCAGGAGTTTGTTATTTTTGTAACATTAAATTACAAACGAACCCACGAACCCTTTCAATATGGAAAAGTTACTACTTCTTGGCGATGAAGCAATTGCACAGGCAGGTATAGACGCCGGAATGTCAGGCATTTATGCCTACCCTGGAACGCCTTCTACAGAAATTATGGAATATGTGCAAGCCTCGGAAGAAGCCAAGGCCAACGCGATAAGATCCATTTGGTCGGCCAACGAAAAAACGGCTATGGAAACGGCACTCGGCATGTCGTATGCCGGCAAGCGTGCTATGGTCTGCATGAAACACGTGGGCTTAAACGTAGCCGCCGATGCCTTTATCAATGCGGCTATCACAGGTGCCAATGGCGGACTTTTAGTGGTGGCAGCCGATGATCCATCCATGCACTCCTCTCAAAATGAACAAGATTCGCGTTTCTATGGCAAGTTTGCTTTGATTCCGATTTTGGAACCATCAAGCCAACAGGAGGCATATAATATGGTGGTGTATGGTTTTCAGCTTTCTGAAGAAATGCGCATTCCGGTGATGCTGCGTATTACCACCCGTTTGGCCCATTCACGCACCGGCATCAAACGCATGGAAGCTCGACAACAAAACGAACTGCGACTTTCTTCCAATCTCCGACAATTTATTTTGTTGCCCTCCATCGCTCGCAAACAATACCGCGAATTGCTCAACAAACAAACCCAATTTGAAGCTGCATCATTGGCCTCTGATTTCAACCATTTCTATGAGCATCCCAACACCAAATTGGGCATCGTGGCCTGCGGATTGGCATATAATTATCTGATCGAAAATTTCGATCAGCACCAAGTGCCTTACCCTCTACTTAAAATTGGCCAATATCCACTTCCACTCGATTTGATGGACAAACTCTATGAGCAATGCGATGAAATTTTGATACTCGAAGATGGATATCCTATTATAGAAGAGCTACTTAGAGGGATGTTGAACAAAGGAAAAAAGATCAGAGGAAGGATGGATGGAAGTCTTCCTCGCGATGGTGAATTGAGCCCCGTAATCGTGGGACAAGCATTGGGAATTTCGCAATCAGCAGGAGGTAAGGTGCCAGAATTGGTTAAAAACCGTCCACCTCGCTTATGCGATGGGTGTGGCCATACCGATGCTTTCCTTGCTTTGAACGAAGTGTTGTTAGATTATGGTCGCGGACGCGTATTTAGCGACATTGGCTGCTACACTTTGAGTGCTTTGGAACCTTTAGAATCCATCAACAGTTGTGTGGATATGGGTGCATCCATCACCATGGCCATTGGTGCTGCCGATGCAGGTTTGGTTCCTGCTGTGGCGGCCATCGGAGATTCTACATTTACCCATTCGGGAATGACAGGACTGCTCGATGCCATCAACAACAGCTCGCCCATCACCATTTTGATTCTCGATAATTCAACCACAGGAATGACAGGCGGACAAACTTCGTCAGCTTATGGAAAAGTAGAAGATATTTGTAAAGGACTGGGCGTGAGCGAGGAACATATCCATGTGATCAAGCCATTGCACAAATACCATGACGAAAATGTTGAGATCATTAGAAGAGAATTGGCATACGAAGGCGTTTCGGTAATTATCCCACGGCGCGAGTGCATCCAAACATTGAACCGTAAAATGCGCCAAAAGGCCAAGTTGAAAGTGTTAGAAACGAAATAAAAACCTCTCCAAAACCAAAGTAAATAACATGAAAAAAGACATCATACTTGCCGGTGTTGGCGGACAAGGAATTTTAAGCATCGCTGCATGTATTGGCATGGCAGCTCTCGAAGAAGGGATGGACCTCAAACAAGCCGAAGTTCATGGAATGAGCCAAAGGGGAGGAGCGGTGCAATCGCATTTGCGCATTTCTACCGAAAAAATTGCCTCCGACCTCATCCCCGAAGGGAAAGCCGACATTGTTATCGCCGTGGAACCCATGGAATCGCTGAGGTATATTCCTATGCTGCAATCCAACGGTTGGATCATCACCAGCATCAATCCATACAACAATATCAAAGATTACCCTGATATTGAACTTTTGTTGAAAGAAATCTGGAAGCAACCTCATTATGTTACCCTCGATGCTGATGCCATGTCAAAAGATTGTGGAAGCGTTAAAGCAGCCAATATGGTGATTCTTGGAGCCGCAGCACCTTTCTTAGGCCTGAAACCTGAATCAATTGAGATTGCAGTAGCCAAAATATTTGCTGATAAAGGAGAAGATGTGATTCAACTGAACCTTAAAGCACTTCGCAGCGGAAGAGCCTATACCATGAAAAATATTTGAGCTATTTTGAACCATAAACCGCAAAAAAGACCTTAACAAGGTCTTTTTTTTTGAAAAACGACCATTTAAAGTCGTGGTAAAACAAAATTGTTACTTTTGTAAATCATGGTTGCAGGTTTTTATTTCCACTCACCAACTTCATTTATTGCACATAAAACATTGTTTTGATGAGAGATGTATTTTCTTTTTTAAAAACGGCCTCCTTTCGTTGGGCAGTTTTTTTGTTTTTGACTTTTCTATCCTCTTGTAACACTCCCGCCGAAAAAGCAGAAATGGTTGCTGAGCCAACGCCCGAACCCCAATACTTGTTTGATATTCAAATTGACTCCCTCGAGGTCATCCAAAATCGTATTGGAAAGAACCAGTTTTTAACAGATATCTTGATGCAATACAATGTTGACTATGCCAGCATTGAATACCTTGCTAAGAATTTCCGGTCCACTTTTGATGTGAAACGCATTAGGGCCGGCAATAACTATTTTGTGATGTTGGGCAATGATTCTTTACGAAAGCCTCAGTATTTTGTATATGAAATAAGCACATCCGATTACG
>JADYZK010000307.1 GCA_020853175.1 Bacteroidales bacterium | reverse complement strand
TGTTCAAGCCTTTTGACATGATTTCCGAAGTTGAAATCACCTGCACAGTTTGTCCAACAGCGTTTCTTACAGTGAGTGTAACGTCTTCTTCTTGTTTTATGTCTAATGTGATCACTGCTTCGTTTCGCGTAGGATTGGGATAGACTTTCAAGCTGCTTTCGTTAGATAAAAGTTGTTCTTGCTGTCCAACAAGGGTTCCACCTGCAATCAATACAGCTTCGGTAATGTTGGCAGTTGTTGGTTCCCAAACACGCTGAGAGGCAATGGTTTTGTCGGGTTTTATGATGACGACCGTTGGGTATGAAGCAACTTGATAGGCATCAAAAACAACATTTCCGCCACCATCAAGACCGCTGGCACTTGGCAAGGTGATGTTAAAAACCGAATCAAAATAAATCACATCAGAATTGGTACCATTATAATTGATTCCTAAAAAGAAGACATTACCACTGTTAGACCCAAAATTTTGATAGGCCATTTCAAAATCATAAGCAAAGGTTTGGCATGGTCCGCACGAGGTCGAAAAAAAATCAACTACCACAATTTTATTTTCAGATAGAAGTGGATACAACTGGATGATGTCGCCTTTGAGGGTTTTCACGCTAAAGTCGAGGGCGGTTGTGTGGGGAGTTTGTGAAAGAGCTACGGTTGAAAAAAAGAGGGAAATAAGAACGGTAAGCGTGTATTTATTCATCATAAATGCAGAAGTTAATTGTGAAATTTTCACAAAGTTAGTCAAGTTGGTTCATAAGTCAAGAAAATGAAATGTTAAATCAAGTCAAAAGGATGGCCTGCAGCTTGTCGGCCAATCGGCTGGCGCCGATACGAAACCACACATTCGACAGCCATTTTTCGCCTACAATTTCAGCAACTAGTTTGTAATAAACCAAGGCATCTTCGGGCTCTGCAATACCTCCTGCAGGTTTCAACCCTACCTGTTTTCCTGTTTGCAAGTAAAACTCTTTAATGGTATCGAGCATGATAACCGCAGCTTCAGGTGTTGCAGCAGGATTAATTTTTCCGGTGGATGTTTTCAAAAAATCAGCACCTCCAAGAAGCGCGAGTTCAGAGGCCTTACGAATCAATTCAATAGATTTAAGTTCGCCGGTTTCAAGGATAACTTTTAATCTTGATTTTCCACATGCAGCCTTAACAGCTTGAATTTCATTCAGAACAGCATCAAAATCGCCTTCTAACATTTTTCCGCGCGAAATCACCATATCAATTTCATCGGCACCTTCCTCAGCAACCCAACCCACTTCGGCCAACTTCAAATGCAAAGGTAATTGCCCTGAAGGAAAAGCACATGCTACCGTAGCTACCTCAATTTCAGTGCCTTGCAATATTTTTTTTGCCTGTCGCACAAAAGGCATATACACACACACAGCAGCTACGGATCCTGTTTTCGGGTTATTGCCATACTCTAAAGCTTTCTCACACAACAAATTGATTTTTTGCGTGTTATCCGAACCCTCCAAAGTGGTCAGGTCAATGCAGTTAAAAATAGTTCGATAAGCGACTTTTAATTCATTCTCCGTAAACGCAATGTTTTTAATCTGTTGAATGCGTTGGGCAATTGTATGGGTAGTGTGTTGATAAGGAGAGAAGTTCATATTTTTCAATTTAGTTTGCAAAGGTACTGAAAGCAACCGCACATCTAAAAACGAAAACACATCACTGTTAAAACTCTACGAAAACGGAGAATTAAAATCGGATAGTATCCTTATTCGGATAATATTTATGTTATTACCTATGGCAAAAACCCGAAATAATTATATTTAAAAAATTTTAAATCATTGATTAGATTCATCTTACAAGATAAAAATTCGACATAAGAAAAAGCGGCATACAAATTGAAATAATGAGAAAAAGAAAACAAAATAATGTTTAGTGTGAAACTTACATCCTCGGAAAAACGCAAAGTTCAAAACTACCACAAGTACTTTAAATGTAACCGTTGTGGTTATATTTCGGTGGTAAAAGATGCTGTTTGTCCGATTTGTACAAAAGATGGTTTTATCATTAAAATGAAATAAACAATGAAGATCAATCAAACTTACACCCAACAGCAAATTAACCAACAGGGATTGGTAGAATATCCCATCAAAGACATTAATGCCAAAGTTTATTTAAACGGCACTAAAGTGTATTTTTTCGAACTTGATAACAACCATCAAGACTATCGCTTATATTCCATCATTAATAAGCGATCCTTTTTCCTTTAACTCCTTAGTAATCCTCCTCCAGCGAGGAATTAGTGCAAGCAGCCCGCCTTAAAAAACCTGAAACAGCCCTGTTTCGGGTTTTTTGCTTTCAGGGAAAACATGTATCGGGTTTTTTAGGATCATTCATTAGATCGCTACTAATAATCAGCATCCCTTCCCGACAGATGCAACATATCCTTAATGAGCTGATTGAAATCGTCAGCTTCAATAAGTTCTTCAAGCGTAAGAATCATGCGGTACTGCCATTTATTTTCCGGGTCGCTCGGAACGTTGATGCGTTCTTTATCCGTTTGATCCCAGCGCAAATTGCCATCCATAGCAATAATGTCCTGAAGTGGAAAAATGGTCCACATGGCCGGCGAGTGGAGGTGCTGGTTAATGATTTCTTTGCACACCCATGGCTCAGCAAAATAAGGAGCTTGGTCGTTGTGGCCCAATATATTATGATAAAATCGTTGGGTTTTGAACCGGTCTTCTTCCCACCATCCACGAACGGTTGACATATCGTGGGTAGAGGTTGTGCACACACTGAGATAAGGAGCTTCGTCAGGATGTGCAAATTCAATACGCGGATTTTTGGGCATCCGTTGAATTTCGAGACTAAGAATGTTGAGGGCTTCCATCACCTCGGGAACATTGTCGGGCACCATGCCCAAATCTTCGCCACAAACCAACATATTGGAAGCTGCAACAATGGCCGGAAGCTTGGCCATGGCATGGTGTTTCCAAAATTCTTCGTGTCGTTTATAAAAGTAATGAATATATAAGTCGTTGAGGGCGTTCTTCTTATAATCCTCAAGGTCGCGATATGAGTAAGTAAAGTGGAAAGCAATGCGCGGATGATAGGCTGTTTGTGCAGCATAAGGGTCTTTGATGAAAAGTACTTCATTCAACAAACTCATCAGACCATCACGAATGATAACATCTTTTCCACTCACTTCTTTGGTTAATCCTTCGGGAGAAAAATGGTTGTAAATTTTGCGTTGACTGTCAAAATTCGGCTTCAATTCATATTGGTCTTCATCAATCTCTTTGAGGTAATATCTTCTTACTTCGTCGGTATATTCACCAAAAAAGTCGTGCAAAAAATAACCTCTGATGTAGGGTTTAACAAATCTATCGTCATCAAAATAAAGCCCCCAATCTTCAATTTCACTTGCTTGCATGGGCAACCCTGGTTTGAAATATCCCAACAAACCATGTATGGCGTTTTGCGGAATCTCCCAAATTCTAAAGAAGCCCAAGATATGATCAATACGGTAAGCATCGAAATATTTTTCCATCATCATGAGTCTTTTGCGCCACCAAGCATAGCCGTCCTTAGCCATCACGTCCCAATTGTAGGTAGGGAAGCCCCAATTTTGTCCCATCATGGCAAAATCATCGGGCGGCGCACCGGCTTGTCCTTGCAGGTTAAACAATTCCGGTTCGGCCCAAGCCTCAATACTATTTGGGCTGATGCCGATGGGGATATCGCCTTTGAGGGCAACGCCTTTGGAATGGGCATACTTTACAACCGATTGCAATTGTTTATCGAGGTGAAATTGTTGAAAAAAGTGAACGGCAATATGTTCGTGATAAGGTTGAGCCGGGTCGGTAAGGGCAGCAATTTGGTCGGGGTTAAAGCGCGCATAATCGCCCCATTGCCTAAAATCGCTGGTTTTAAACTGATCTCTTAGGTAACAAAAAGCTGCATAAGGCAGAAGCCATTCCTTATTTTCTTGAAAAAACAATTGATATTCAGTTGTTTGCGATAAAGAAGACCAGTTTTGATCGAAAATAAGTTTAAAATAGCGGGCTTTGGCTTTGGTTACTTC
>JADYZK010000306.1 GCA_020853175.1 Bacteroidales bacterium | reverse complement strand
TGGTGGCCTTGGAAGTGAATATGCGGCCACCGGGAGGCTTCACCACAGATATGTGGAATTTTGCCAGCAACCTCGACATCTACAAAATATGGGCCGAGATGATTGTAAACAACCGCAGCGACTTGCATTATCGTCACCAATACCAAGTGTGTTTCGTAAGCAGAAAATTCCGATTTCAATACACACACAGTGTCGAAGAAATTATGGAAAAGTATGGCGAACACGTCGTTTTTCACGATCATCTTGACAAAGCATTGATACGCGCCATGGGCGATTATTGCTTTTTGGTAAGAGCCGAAACCGAAGAAAAAGTTATGGAAGTACAACAATTCATTCATCAAATCAACTAAAATGCGCGTAGAAAACCACAAATGGTACAGTCCATCCCTTCATAAAGATATGGAAATCAAGGTTTATGGCCATTATGGAAAGCCATTGATCATTTTCCCGACCCAAGGAGGCACCTTTCACGAAGCTGAAGACTATCACCTCATCGAAGTGCTGAAGCTTTTTATCAACGAAGGCCGCATCAAAGTGTTTACCGTTGGTAGTGTAGATACCGATGCTTGGGCCAACGAAGGCGTTGCGGTGCACGACCGCGGAAACCGACACGAGCAATACAACAGCTATATGATGCAAGAGGTGGTGCCATTTATACGCAACCATTGCAACAACCCCGATTTGCAAATTGCCTTAACAGGCTGTAGCATGGGTGCTTATCATGCAGCCAACTTTTTCTTTCGGCATCCTTTTGTGTTCGACACTTTAATTGCAATCAGTGGCATTTTCGACCTCAAACTATTTATCGGTGACTATGTAGATGATTATGTCTATTTTAACTCACCCTTGCTTTACCTCCCTGCCTTGTCAGATGATGCTATCCTACAAAAATTAAGAAGCAACACCATTGTGATTGCAGTTGGAAAAGGCGCCTGGGAAGAAGAAATGATTTCTGACACTGAAGATTTAAGACAAATATTGGAAACAAAAAACATACCTGCGTGGATTGATGTTTGGGGCAATGACGTGGACCATGACTGGACATGGTGGCGTGTGATGTTGCCTTATTTTGTTGAAAAACTTTTCTGATAACTCTTAGTCTGCTTCAGCCTTTTCAGACATTTGAAAACGAAGCGGCATGAATTTTGCAACTTTGATGGCAACCCACTCAATAATCAAATGAAAATAAATAGTTTTATGAAAAAGCTCAGCCTCATCGCCGTTTTACTGACTTTTTTGGCCGCTTCATGCCAGATGAAACAATCCAGCACATCAAAAAGTACAACAGAAACAGCAGTTACTGATGGCCACAACGCCCAAAATTCGCTCGACTGGCCTGGAATTTATACCGGAACACTGCCCTGCGCCGACTGCGAAGGCATTGAAACGCACCTCAGCTTAACACCAGAAGGCACCTACACCCTCACCACCACGTACCTTGGTAAAGACGAAAACAAGTTTGAACAAAAAGGCACTTTCAGGTGGAATGAAGCCGGAAACACAGTTCTTCTTGACGGCATTGAAGACGGATCGTCGCAGTATTTTGTCGGTGAAAACTATTTGCTGCATTTAGATATGGAAGGCAATAAAATTACCGGTGAACTTGCTCACATGTACCGATTAACCAAAAACACAGGAAATGTTGTTCCAAACGAAAACCAACTCACCGGCGTGAAATGGAAACTGATTGAAATTTATGGACAAACTTTTGAGGCTGTCGAAGGTCAAAATGTGGAAGCATTTCTAGTATTTGACGAAAAAGAGCACCGCATTTACGGTTCAGGAAGCTGTAACAATTTCAATGGCAGCTACGAGCTGAAAGAAGGCCAACGCATTACCCTCACAGGATTGGCAACCACCATGATGGCCTGTCCGAACATGAAAATTGAACAAGAACTGTTTGAAGCGCTCAACAGCTGCGACAATTATACCATCCACCAAGGTGTACTTTCGCTCAACAAAGCCCGCATGGCTCCCATGGCAAAATTTACTGCCGTTGAATTGGAAAAATAGCGACAATCTTTCGCTAAAACAACACCCTCAACAACTTTTTTATTGCTTGATCAGCTTGATAATTTGCTGCGCCTTGGAACTTTCAATTTTCAAGAAATAGACACCTTGCTTCAAGTCTTGTAAACCAAAATGAAAATCATCAGCTCTTAAACGAAGTGAAAAGTCATTTCTAACAATTGTTTTGTTCATAGATGCCAGTTGTTTTCCATCCATAGACATCAACTCCATAAGCAATTTTCCTTGAGGAAGATGGTTTAATTCAATGGTAAAATTTCTTTCAAAAGGATTGGGAAACACCGAAGCGAAACGACCCGAGGCTGGTTCTTCAAGAATTTCAGGTTGGCTTAAAATCAGGTGTTCCATTTGGAAAAATCCAAGAATTGCCCGCATTAAAGCCACACGCGTTTGAAAATCATCCGGAGCCAATGCACCAAATTCCACCACTGAGCCAATGCTTCTATATTGTAGTGCATCATAGGCCACAGCAGCGTAAGCATCGTCGCCAAGATTGGTTCTCAGCACCGGAAAAGCTGTAGGATACATACCTATCAAACGATTGAGCATAATACTTACTGTTGCAACGTGTTCCATTGCCAGTCCGGCAAAACCCGTATTGTCTAACCCATAAACCATTGAAAACGCTTGAGGAGAAGATAAATTGACCGCATCAATGCCAAAAAGACGTGTTAAAGTTCCTATCCCACCCCACCTGTAGAACGATTCCCGATAAACATTTCCACCTTGATTCATGTAATCTTCCAACAAGTCAACCTCAGCATCCGTAATCGAAACGCTTGTTTGGTAGGTTCCATTGCAAATGAGCACTGCTCTGTATTGCATCATGGCTTCTGTTAACACATCCGAAACCGTATAAGCCAAGTTCAAACTGTCCAAAACTTGCGCAATGGCGGTCACCGACTGCTGATTTGTTGTTTTATTGACCAAAAAAATGACATATTGACCAATTTCCATTTGAATCGGAACCATCAAGTTGATGCCCGAACCATCACCGGCTGTAAGCAAAAAATCGGCTTGATGGCCAATAGGACAATCCGCCGCCACTGTGACCGAAAACATTACATCACTTGTGCTTCCGGGACTCATTTCTTCAAGCATGACGGCTGTTTCGGGTGCAATCGTCACATAGGAATCGTCTGAGGTTAACGACACCATTACATCGGTTGCAGGCAAAGACCCTCCGTTTTTCAAGGCAAAGATCACCGGAGCCGTTTCGCCCGGATCGAGCTTGTGGTTATCGAAATCATCTACTTGATATTGAACCATCTGCAATTGTGAAGCAGCAATTTTAACAAAAAACTCACCTTGCCTGTTGCCCTCAGAAGTCGCAAAATGCAGTTGAGCCAAGACCGTATGTCCGTCAGGACAAAAATCGGCAATAGAAAAAGCAAAGGCATTCTGCAAGGTCAGCGAACCATTAGATGCTACAACACCCACATATTCAACACTATCCGTTAGGGTTATAAACGCATCATCAACAACCACAGTAGCTTCAACGGCTGTTAGATTTTGAGAAGAGAGGTTTGACAGCACCAAATCAACAGTCACTTGGCTGCCATTGTGAGGAGTTTG
>JADYZK010000305.1 GCA_020853175.1 Bacteroidales bacterium | reverse complement strand
TCATTGAGATGTGCTTACATTTGCAATCAATAATGCGTTTTCTGCGGGTTTATTGTACCAAAGAGGATGCCACTACAACAAAATTAACGTTTTTTATGGCCGGATTGGTTACGGGTAAAAAGAAAATATTTAATGATCCGGTGTATGGATTTGTTCAAATTCCGGATAAGTTGCATTTCGATATTATTGAACATCCTTACTTTCAGCGTTTGCGACGTATCAAGCAATTGGGTTTGACGCATTTGGTGTATCCGGGTGCTTTGCATACCCGTTTTCAACATTCAGTTGGCGCCATGCACCTGATGCAGCAAGCCATTGCAATGTTACGGTCTAAGGGTTATCGCATCAGCGATGAGGAGTTGCAGGCGGCTTCATTGGCCGTTTTGTTGCATGATATTGGCCATGGCCCTTACTCGCATACGCTTGAAAACACTATCGTTTCGGGTGTTTCGCATGAGCTATTGTCATTAAAAATGATGCAGTTGCTCAACCAACAATTCGATAATCAGCTGGAAATGGCGATGGAGATTTTTAAAGGAAGCTATTCGCGCAACTTTCTATGTCAATTGGTTTCGAGTCAGTTGGATATGGATCGAATGGATTATCTCAAGCGCGATAGCTTTTTCACCGGAGTGGCGGAGGGAGCTATTAATGCCGACCGTTTGTTGGCAATGCTCGAGGTGAACGACGACCAGCTGGTGATCGAAGCCAAAGGAATTTATTCGGTGGAACAATTTATTGGCGCCCGACGGCTGATGTATTGGCAGGTTTATCTGCACAAAACCGTGCTTTCGGCAGAAAATATGCTGATGAATGCTTTAAAACGTGCCAAAGAATTGAGTCTGAAGGGTCACGAACTTCCTGCGACACCTGCCTTGCAGTTTTTTCTTCAATTGGAAAATCTTGCCGAAGAAAGTGAAACAATAGTTTTGGAAAATTTTGCGCAATTGGATGATTTTGATATATTTACGTCCTTGAAACAATGGCAGTTTTATCCTGATCCCTTGCTTTCTATTTTAAGCAAAGGCATCGTCAACAGACATTTGTTCAAGGTGGAGTTGTCCAATGAGCCTTTTCATCCGGAGCGCATCAACAAGCTGAAAGCTCGTATTGGTCAACAATTTAAGCTCAATAAACACGAAGCTGATTTTTTGTTTATTCAAGAATCAACCTCAAACCATGCCTATCATCCGCTGCAATCGAGCATCAGTATTTTATATAAAGACGGTTGTAAAAAGGACATTTCGATGGCTTCAGACCAGTTGAATATTTCTGTTTTGACGCACCCTGTAACCAAATACTTTATTTGTTATCCCAAGGAAATCCTTTAATCTCAACGCAGCGTCTATCTAAAGAAGCACTAAAGCCAGAAGAAAGACATGTTTTTCACCTCATATTCATTCCCAAGATGGGCTGAGGTTCTACATCAAATGTTCTTCATAGATTATGCAATCAACATTAGATCAAGGGTATAAATTGATTTAGGAAAAAAGGACAACTCCAGATACATCACATTGCTAAAAAAAAAATAACTTTGAGCCATGCAATCAAAGTAAATGATGAATTATAGCAAAAAGCAATTGTTTTCACTCGTCGCGTTGAGGATGGTGATAGGTTGGCATTTTTTTTACGAAGGAATGGTTAAAGTTCTCAATCCTGCTTGGACTTCAAAAGCCTATTTATTGGATTCGGGTGGGTGGTTCAAGCAAATTTTTATTGAAATCGCAAACCACGATGCCGTGCTTGGCACAACAGATTTTTTCAATGCCTGGGGGCTGACTTTTATTGGTTTAGCTTTAATACTTGGTGCCATGAGCCGCGCTGCTTCCATTGCAGGAATGGTACTTTTAATGTTGTATTATCTTTCGCATCCTGCTTTTCCGGGCATGGAATACCTTTTCCCTTCGGATGGAAGCTATTTTATCGTCAACAAAACTTTGATTGAATTTTTTGCCTTATTTCTACTTTTCACCTTTCCAACGGATCATAAAGTAGGCGTATGCAGGCTAATCCGTTTCAACAAAACCGAAATTAAACCATGAGTGAGGAGCCAAACAACAAAAAGAAATCAATCAGTCGCCGTGATATGTTGGCAGGCCTTGCTTCCTTGCCTGTTCTGGGAGTTATTGGTTATGGTCTGTTGGAGCATGAAGCCACCAAACAACGTTTACGCGAAAAGGGCCTCAATAATCTTCAGTTTCCTGTTCCGGCAGCCGATATGAAAAAGGTTGATGGCCAAACCCTTCGCATTGGCGTAGTGGGTTGTGGCGGCAGAGGCGGCTATCTGATGAAAGCCCTTGGTTTTGTGCATCCCGACAGGATTGACGACTGGGAAAAGAAGGCAAAAAAGGAAATATTTTGGGCTGATTACCTGAAAGAATTTAGAAATCGAGAAGACCTCAACATCCAAATTACGGCTGTTTGCGATGTGTTTGACAAAAATGCCGAAAGAGCCCTTAAAACCGGAGCCAATGTTTATCGCAATGGCGAAGGAGGAGCGATGGGAGCACAGCCCAAACGCTATCTCACTTACCAAGAGCTTGTTGCAGCCGACGATGTTGATGCTGTAATCGTTGCCACGCCTGATCATTTGCATGTGCCCATCGCCATTGAGGCGGCGAAAAAAGGCAAGCATGTGTATTGTGAAAAACCCCTTTCGTGGACAGTTGACGAGACGTTTGAGGTGCGAAAAGTAGTAAAAGATTCAGGTATTGTGTTTCAATTGGGACATCAAGGACGCCAGACCGAAAGTTACCAAGTAGCCAAGTCCATCATCAGCCAAAATGTGATTGGAAAAGTATCCTTGATCGAAGTATGCACAAATCGCAATGATCCCAATGGGGCATGGGTGTACGACATTGATCCTGAGGCCAATGAAAAAACCATTGACTGGAAACAATTCATTGGACTGGCACCTTGGCATGAGTTCAGTCTCGAACGCTTTTTCCGCTGGCGGTGTTGGTGGGATTACAGCACCGGCCTGAGCGGCGATCTTTTTACCCACGAATTTGATGCCATGAACCAGATTATGGGACTTGGAATTCCTGCTTCAGCAATGGCTTCGGGAGGGATTTATTTTTACAAAGATGGCCGAACAGTGCCTGATGTGCTGAATATGGCCTTTGAATATCCTAAAAAAGACCTCACCTTATTGTACAGTGCCACCCTCAGTAGCGAAAAAAACAGAGGTAAAACCATTATGGGTCACGATGCTTGGCTCGAACTCGACGAAAACCTCACCGTTTATCTCGATCCACGGTCAACACAATACCGCGAGAAGATTGAAAACGGAATCCTTGAGCCATCAAAGCCTATCTATTCGTATGTCCCGGGTCAAGGAAGTGTGGATGCCATTACCACCCCAACGGAAAAATACTTTGCCGGAAGGGGATTGTTATACACCTATCGCAATGGCAAAGCGGTGGATACTACACACTTGCATTTGTTGGAATGGCTCAATTGCATTCGTCTTGAGAATGGCACACAGCCCAGCTGCAATATTGATCAAGCTTTTGAAGAAGCCATTACCGCCCACATGGGAACGATTTCTTATCTTGAAGGCAGGCGTACACATTGGGATGAAACCAATGAAAAAATAACCTAAGTTTGTTGAAATGAAAAATTTGCCCGTAGCACCGCACGATTCTTCAAAACAGCTTATTCAGGCTGCTGTTGTTGGGTTTGGGTTGTCGGGCCAGATTTTTCATGCTCCTTTTTTGAAGGCTCATCCTGCCTTTAAACTTCACACCATTGTGTCATCAGGCAATAAAGCTCTTGTAGAATATCCTTCTGTTCAAGTTGTTGCCGACTTTGATAAATTGCTTCTCAATCCTGAAATAAACTTGGTTGTGCTATGTACACCGCATCATCTCCATGCCCGTCAAGCGATAGCCGCCATGCATGCGGGAAAGGACGTGGTGGTTGAAAAACCTGTGGCCATGAGCAGTAAAGAGCTACAAGCCATGATGGAGGTAAGCCATCAAACGCAGAAAACAATTTTTCCTTATCACAACCGCCGTTGGGATGGCGATTTTTTAACGATAAAGGAGTTGTTACGTGCTGATGTTTTAGGCCATATTGTGGACTTTGAGTCGCGCTTCGATCGTTATAGTCCCGAGGTTTCGAGGGCAGAATGGCGTTACACCTCCGAATCGGGCGGCGGCACTTTGTTTGATTTGGGACCGCATCTTATTGATCAAGCACTGCATCTGTTTGGAATGCCATCTGCTGTAAGTTGTCAACTTTCCTTTCTTCGCAAAACCAGCAAAGCCAACGACAGTTTCGATCTCAAGCTGTTTTATGCTAATACAACGGCTACCCTCAAAGCAGGAATTTATGTCCGTGAACCCGGCCCACGTTTTCAGGTACACGGCACAAAAGGTTCTTTTGTAAAGTACGGCCTCGATCCGCAGGAGGCGCGACTCAAAAAAAGAATGTCGCCACGTGATCCACGTCTTGGGAAAGATCGAAAAAAAGACTTTGGAATATTGCATTCTGCTCACAGTGGGAGGGTTAACTTCTCAACGCTCGACGGCAATTATATGGGCTTTTATGATGCCGTGGCGGATACTTTTTTTAACAATGCAACACCAGCTGTGAATGTAGAAGACGCATTTCTGGTCATGCAAGTAATTGAAACGGCTATGCGTAGTCACCAAGAACAACGAATAATTCATTTTTAAACCAAAAAACCAAAATATATGCAATCAAGACGCGATTTTTTTAAAACGATTCCTGTTTTATCGGGCACCTTGATGATGGCGATGGGTGCCAGCAGGGAGAGCTTTGCGGCAGTTACCTTAGAAAAAGAAGCCGGATTACAACTCTGGACAGTGAGAGACGACATTCAAAAAGATGTGAAATCCACCTTAAAAGCCGTGAGTGAATTAGGCTATAAAAGCATTGAAACTTATGGTTTCGATGGCGCTTTTTATGGTGAAGTACCTAAAGAATTTTCGCGCTTTTGTAACGATTTAGGCCTCACCATACACAGTTCACATACCGGCATTACTGCCGAAAATGCTTCTGAGTATGCAGAAAAAGCTGCTACAGCCGGTCTGTCTTTTTTGGTATTACCTTCCATGATGGGTCGTCCCACAGAACGCTTGGATCACTTTAAACGCACAGCTGCCGAAATGAATACCATTGGCGAACGTTGCCTGCAACATGGTATCCGCTTTGGCTACCACAACCATGATTTCGAGTTCAAAACAACAGATGGAAAGCTGCCTTATGAGGTGTTGCTTGAGGAAACCGATCCACGTTTGGTGTCTTTTCAGGTAGATTTGTATTGGATGATCAAAGCCGGACAAGACCCTTTCAGGTACTTTGAAAACCACCCGGGACGCTTCAGCCTTTGGCATGTGAAAGATATGAGCACCGATGGAAAAAGCTGCATTGTGGGCAATGGCCGCATTGATTACAGATTGCTTTTCAAAAAAGCTGCCATGGCTGGTCTCGAACGTGTTTTCGTTGAGCAAGAACAATATGACGAAGGCACACCGCTATATTGCGCTGGCCAAAGCCTGAAATACATCAACAAACGACTTTTTTAACCAAAAACTTTTATCAATATGGAAGATAATAAACTATCGAACAATGGAATGGATCGCCGGTCGTTTTTGCGCAACACCGCTCTCACCGCCGCCGGTTTTATGATCTTGCCCAGCAATGTCATTTCAGGTTTGGGACACCGCGCGCCAAGCGACAAACTTAACATCGTAGGTGTAGGCGTTGGTGGCCGTGGTGGTGGGGTCATTCGCGCTGTCAGCAGTGAAAATATTATTGGCCTTTGCGATGTGGATTGGAAATATTCAAATAAAATATTTGGAGAGTTTCCAGATGCCAAAAAATATTACGATTGGCGAAAGATGTTCGACGAAATGGGCGATTCTATTGACGCTGTTGTGGTTGGAACGCCCGACCATTCACATGCCATTATCAGCATCAATGCCATGAAAATGGGAAAACATGTGTATTGCGAAAAACCACTT
>JADYZK010000304.1 GCA_020853175.1 Bacteroidales bacterium | reverse complement strand
TACACCCTCCAGTTTGTCAACACCAATGGCGAAACCTTCAACAAAACAGTGATCATCAACAGATAGATACTGATGTAAACCATCTCAAAAGGGGAACCCGAAACGGTTCCCCTTTTTTTGTTGCACCGGTAGATGAGATTTTGTCCAGCACCTCCATAGGTGTACGGGGTTTTAAAAGCTTTTTTAGTGAATTGAAAAGAGGCGATGAGCTTCTTTTCTAGTGTATGTGAAGAATTGTTGTTTTCGATAGGACTTCATTTTTGATGCGTTTTCTGACCCTTTGTTTGTATTTTTGCTTTTTATTAATCAACTATTTTGTAACCTCTACCAATGATCACGATCCAGAACCTTAGTATGCACTTCACGGGTGAAGACTTGTTTTCCAACATCACTTTTTTGATTCGGGAAAAAGACCGCATTGGGCTTGTGGGTAAAAATGGTGCTGGCAAAACAACGCTTTTAAAGCTGATATGTCAAACCGAGCAACCCCATTCAGGTGATGTAATTGTTCCGGAGGAGGTCTCTATAGGTTACCTGCCTCAGGAAAAGGAATTGGCAAGTAACCAAACCGTGCTAGAGGAGGCATTGTTGGCATTTGAAGAAGTGAATCAGATGGAAAATCAAATCCTCATGATTCAGCATGAACTTGAATTGAACGATGATTATGAATCAAAAGCCTATCATAAGCTACTCGAGCGACTTTCATTTCTTAATGAGCGTCTTGCGCTTTTTGGCGCACATTCGCGCGAAGGAGATGCAGAGCAAATTTTAACAGGGTTAGGTTTTGAGCATGAGGATATGCAGCGCAAAATGCCAGAGTTTAGTAACGGCTGGCAAATGCGCGTGGAATTGGCTAAAATTTTACTTAAAAGGCCATCTCTGCTGCTCTTGGATGAGCCAACCAACCACCTCGACATTGAATCAATTCAGTGGTTAGAACTTTTTTTGCAAAGCTATTATGGTGCTGTGATGTTGGTTTCGCACGATCGTGCGTTTCTCGATAACGTGAGCAATCGTACCATTGAAATCAGCAAAGGGAAAATTTATGACTATAAAGGTTCCTACAGCGATTATGTTGAAAAGCGATCGCAACGCATCGAAACACAGTCGGCTGCTTTTGAAAACCAACAAAAGGAGATGAAGGAAATTGAACGTTTTATCGAACGTTTTCGCTATAAAGCTTCAAAAGCCAAGCAGGTGCAATCGCGCGTTAAGCTCTTGGATAAAATGGATGAGATTGTTGTGGATGAGATGGACATGAAGGGGATTCATTTTAAGTTTCCTCCTGCGCCTCATTCTGGGAAAATTACTTTGGAAACCAAAAGTCTTACCAAATCGTATGGACAATTGGAGGTCATCAAAGATTTAGATTTAACCATTCCTCGAGGCGATCGTATTGCCTTCGTGGGTAGAAATGGTGAGGGAAAATCAACCTTAGCCAAGATTATTGCTGGTGTTTTGTCTTATGAAGGAGAATTTCGCCTCGGACATCAAGTGCAGGTGGGGTATTATGCTCAAAACCAACATGATATGTTGGATATGGATAAAACTGTTTTTCAAACCTTGGATGATGTGGCCATTGGAGATATTCGCTTGCGATTGAAAGCCATTCTGGGTTCTTTTATGTTTAGTGGAGAGGCTGTGGATAAAAAAGTGAAGGTGCTTTCGGGAGGTGAAAAAGCACGTCTTTCGCTGGCCAAGATGCTCTTAAAACCTACCAATTTGTTGATTCTTGATGAGCCTACCAACCATCTCGATATGCAAAGCAAAGATATTTTGAAAAGTGCTTTGCTTCAGTTTGAAGGTACTTTAATTATTGTTTCACATGACCGCGATTTTTTGCAAGGGCTTACCACACATGTATTTGAGTTTCGTAAGCCTGTAATCAAGTCATATATTGGAGATATTTATGATTTTCTGAAAGCACGCGAATGGGTGCAGTTGAAAGATATTGAACAGCGTGAATCTTCTAATGCTTTTTCCAAACTTGATGCTGAGGTCTCGACCAACAAGCAGAATTGGGACCGAAAAAAGCAAATGGAAAAAGACAAGCGACGAATTGAAAAGGAGATTGAAAAAATAGAGTCGGAAATTAACCTCATAGAGGAAAATATCGCTGTTTGCGATAATCAATTGGCTGATCCTGAAAAACATACTGAAGGGCTATTCACTACTTCATGGTATTCGAATTACAATGTCCAAAAACAGAAACTCACGCAACTGATGCAGCAGTGGGAAGAAAAGCATGCTCAATTGGAAGTAGCTGATGCTGAGATCAAAGCTTTCCTTAATGAGTAAAATTAAAATTAATTACTACGATTATACAGCTGACGCGCAAAGTCTTTTAGTAGAGCTTTTTTAACAGGTTCAGCTGAGGTTTGATCAAGAAATAGAAAACTTTGATCGTAATAGTCTTGCATCAATGCCGAAACATGGTCTTTAACGTTCAACGCATCAAAGAGGGCGGTGACCTCCTTTATTTTTTGCTCGGGGTTGGTATTACCGCTCTGATACAGTTCAGCGAGGGTGTTTTTTTGCTCGGCATTTGCCAGTTCAAGGGCTTTTAAGTAAATGTAGGTCTTTTTATTGGCTACGATATCGCCACCATTTTACTTTCCAAATTTTTCTTGCGATCCATATACATCCAGCATATCGTCTTGCAATTGAAAGGCAATACCCAAATGAATTCCAAAACGATAGATATTTTCAATGTCAGCCTCGGTTGCATAAGCTGTGATGGCCCCAATTTGAAGACTAGCACCCAATAAAACTGCTGTTTTCAGTGTAATCATTTGGATATAATCGTTAATGGTTACCGTGCTATGTTGCTCAAAATCCATGTCGAGTTGCTGTCCCTCACATACCTCAATGGCAGCTTTGCTAAAGGTGTCGAGGATCAATGGAATGCGGTCGGGAGCCGTTTTCACCGCGTATTGGTAAGACATTGCAAACATGGTATCGCCTGAAAGAATTGCTATATTGGCGTTCCATTTTTTATACACCGTCTCAAAGCCTCGGCGCAGTGGAGCATCGTCCATAATGTCATCATGAACGAGTGTAAAATTGTGAAACACCTCAATGGCCAAGGCCGGATATTTGGCCAATTGCAGGTCGCCGTCAAACAAATCGCATGCCAAGAGAGTGAGCAGCGGCCTCAGTCGCTTTCCGCCTTGCATCATCACATAGTCAATGGGTGCATACAGTTTATCGGGCTGTCGTTTGAAATTTTGGTCCTGAATAAGCTGATTGATCAGGGCTTTGTATTCGGTGATTCGATTCATGATTATTGTTTGATCAAGTTCATCAAGTATTGGCCATAACCGCTTTTCATCAACGGTTGGGCAAGTATTGCAAGTTGTTCTTTGTTGATAAATCCTTTGTTGTAAGCCACTTCTTCGATGCAGCCTACTTTTAATCCTTGTCTGTTTTCAATTACTTCAACAAACTGTGAGGCTTGCAGCAGCGATTCAAAAGT
>JADYZK010000303.1 GCA_020853175.1 Bacteroidales bacterium | reverse complement strand
TCGTTTCATCGGGCGTGAATTTCACCTTCGACGATCACGGACACCCGGAATTGGGTAACGTGAGTAAAGCCCACATCTATAACATTTTACTTCAAATTAAATTAAAAGAACTCAAACTCGACATCAAAAGTCGTCCGGTTGAATTGGGCTATGAGTTGCGTTGCGTGAAACCTACCGCCTTTGATTTGCTGTATTGTGGACTGCTGGGCTACGGCGTAAAGCTGCTCTTCGATCAAGGCATCACCGGAGCAATGGTAACCTCCGATCCTGCCGGCAATGCTTCTCCCCTCTACCTGAAAGATGTTGAAGATGAAAACGGTAAGGTGAAACCACGTTTGGTGAACATGCAAGGCGAAAAATGCAAGGTCGTTTTTGAAAACGGGTTGCAATATATTGGCGAAAACGATTATGTAGCCGCAAGAGCCTACCTTGACAATCCTGAAGAATACGACTTTAAAAAGATTTTAAACTGGTAATAAAAGCCATTTAAACCTTTACAAAACCAAAAGGGCCTTACTGTTTAGCGAGGTCCTTTTTTTCGTTTTCAGTAAAAAATAGTTTTATTTTATCGGCCAACACCTCCGCCATTAAAAAGTGAGATTCAAACGTCCAGCCGGCAATATGTGGACTGAGTACAACGTCTTTTCTTTGCAAAAGATCGTGAAAAGCTTTGGGCAGCGCTCGTTGCTGAAGGTCTTCAAAAGAGAACTTTTCAAACTCCAAAACATCCAAACAAGCACCCTTCACCCGTCCATTATTTAAGGCCAAAAGCAAATCGGCGGTTCTAACAATGGCGCCGCGGGCGGTGTTCACCAAAAAAATCGGTTTTTTGAATTTGTTCAAATAAGTTTCATCCACAAGACCTTCAGTTTCGTCAGTTAAAGGCACATGAAGACTGAGAATATCAGCCTTTTGAAAAATTTCCTCCATGTTACTTTCTCTTACAAAGTCAGTTGAAAAGCCTGTTTTGTATTTGTCGTAGGCCAAAATTTGAGCCTCAAAGCCTGACAGTTTTTTTGCAAAAGTACTGCCGGTATTGCCGTAACCGATAATGCCAACGGTTTTGCCTTTGATTTCGTAACCTCTGTTTTCGGCTCTTTTCCAAACGCCTTGACGCACTTCAGCATCCACCACCAATAGTTTATTCATCAGCGCGAGCAACATCCCCATGGCATGCTCAGCCACCGCGTTGCGATTGCCTTCGGGGGCATTGAGGCATTGGATGCCCAATTTTGCAGCGGCATCCAAATCAATATTTTCCATGCCGGCACCAACGCGGGCAATAAAACGAAGTGAAGTGGCCTTGTTTAAGATTTTTTCGTCCAAAGGAATTTTACTTCTGATGACCAATCCCACAAAATCGCTGATGATGGTTAGATAATCATCGTAGCGGTACTCCGGAAAAATAACACACTCAAAACCGAGTTTTTCAAGACGTTGCTGCAAATGCTCGTGGGCGGTGTCAATAAACAATATTTTACCTTTCATGACTTTTTTTTGACTGTTTTAAGGTGTTTTTTCAACTATTTTTCGCTCTCGCTTAATGATGGTAGCAATATCTCGGTTCATTTGCTTCGCGGCATCCATCACCATCATTTCGTCTGTTGGGAATGGCGCAGGACCGTTTTTAATGAGATCGAGGGTTTTTTGGCTGGCAGCTTTCAGGTCGCCATTCATCAGCATCGCAAACATATAAGCGAAGGCAGTGTTGGCTTTTATGGGGCTGCGATGGAGCAGCTTGCTGTTTTGATCGTCGTAAAAATCAACCGATCCCGAAAGGCTTACTTGTTTTTCGAGCAAAGTTTCTTGTATTGTGGCTTCCAGGTTACGAAAGCGTGGCTCTTCAAGTACTTTCCCTGTTGAATCGAGAAGAATATTTCCCTCCTTATCGCGCATAGGCTGCATTCCGTCTTGCACCTTTTTTTGCTCTGTAAAAAGCCTTCTGTCAATCCTTTCGGGAGAAACATTGATTTGGTCAATGGCTACTTCAATCACATAATCGTAGGCAACCGACCGTTGTTTTTCCAAATCGTATTGAATGAACTTTTCATCCAACCGATTCACCGAAAATTGCATCAACTCCTTTTCAAAGGCAGGCGGCAGGTTGATGTTGGTGTTGTTGACAAAAACAAGCAGCACGCGGTTGGTGGCTTGAAGCAGGGCTTGCCGTTGCAGTTCATTGCTATTCGGATAGTTGGGTGCAATCAATCGCAATTCATCCAGCACATCAATAGCTTCTCGGGCATCATCTTTGCGTTGCGACTCGACCAACTGATGGGCTTTGGCATAAAGGTATTCCTGCGCCTTGGCTTTGGCACTTACATAATCGGTGCTCAGGTCAATGCTTACAAAATGAATGGCCGATTTTTGCCTTTCAGGCAGAGCTTTCACCAACTGTTGCCGATTGACCATGTTTTGATAAGCATAGAATATTTTAGGCCAAGCGTCAGGTTCGCCTCCTGATTTGAGCAGTTGAATGGCATCGTGATCGCGTTGGTTGGCGGCGTGATAGGTTTGTTTCAGCAGTTCAACATCTTTGGCTTTTGGCTTGGCTTTGTTTACTTTAACAACTAATTTAGCAATTGCAGCCTCATACTGACCCTGTTGCACTAACTTTGCCGGCGTTTGACATCCCTGAAAAATGGCCAATAGCAAAATGATTATGATTACTTTGTTTTTCATTATAGCTCCTGTTTTTTTTGATTTTCTGTGATTAAAAAGACAAATATCGCACCATTTTTATATGTAAAATTATTATTCTAATTTCGATAGCCGAAAACTGCGTAAAAAATGCGCGATTGATTCAATTCTTTTTTATTAAAACTACCTGAAAATGTGGACTTTATTTGTTAGAATCATCCTTAGAAACCGACTTGCTAATTTAATCATTATCGGTTTGATAACGCTTTTTATGGGTTGGGAGGGTTCAAAAGTCCAGATGTCATACGATTTTGCTCGTATGTTGCCCGCTACCGACACGGCAAATATTGCCTATGAACGCTTTAAAGAAACCTTTGGTCAAGATGGCAGCGTCATGTTTGTTGGAGTGCAAGATGACAAGCTGTTTGAACTCGACAGGTTTCTTTTTTGGGCTGATTTGACCGAAAAGGTGCGTAGAATTGAAGGCGTTGATGAAATTGTTTCGATGTCGCGGCTTTACACCCTTGAACGCAACGATGAGAAGAAAAAATTCGACTTTGTTCCGGTTATGAAGTCGTTGCCCACAAACCAGTTAGAGTTGGATTCACTCAAAAACAAGATTTACAACCTTCCCTTCTATGATGGATTGTTGTTCAATAAACAGTCGAATGTTTCCATGATGATGATTACTTTAGACAAAAAGGTACTCAACAGTAAAAAAAGAATCCCATTGGTGCACGCCATCAAAAACACCCTCGACACCTACACGACCAAATACGACCAGCCGCTTCACTATTCCGGCCTGCCCTTCATCCGAACAATAACCAGCCAAAAGGTGCAACACGAATTGATCCTGTTCATTTTTCTGGCTTTGCTGGTTGCCTTCCTCATTCTATATGCCTTTTTCCGATCGGGACGAAACGTCAGCTTTATCATCTTAATAGTATTGATATCAGTGGTTTTCATGTTTGGTATTCTGGGTATTTTAGGCTATAAAATCACCATCCTAACAGGCATTTTACCCCCGCTGATGATTGTAATAGGCGTTGAAAACTCCATCTTTTTGTTGAACAAATATTACAGCGAATTTTTTATTCACGGCAACAAGGTTAAAGCCCTTTCGCGCGTTATCCGCAACATCGGCTCGGCCAACCTGCTTACCAATGCCACCACGGCAGCCGGTTTTGCGGCTTTTATCATCACCGGCAACGATATGTTGGTTCAATTTGGTATTGTAGCCTCCATCACCATTTTGATGGCTTATGTGTTGAGCTTGTTGATGATTCCCATTATTTTTAGTTACCTGCCCGAGCCTAAACCGGCTCATTATCAACATTTTGAAAAAGGAAATGTAAACCATATCCTTAAAAAAATTGTGTATGTGGTGGTAAACAGACGCAGTTGGGTGTATGGCGTCACAGGTGTTTTACTTGTTGCGGGCGCCTTTGGAGTTACCCTTTTGCGCACTACAGGCAATGTAGTGGACGATATTTCGCACCGCGACAAAATGTACAAGGACCTCATGTTTTTTGAGGAGCATTTTAACGGGGTGATGCCTTATGAAATTTGCATTGACACACACAAGAAAAAAGGCGTTTTGAGGGCTTCGACCATGGAAAAGATAGACCAATTGCAAGACACTTTAGCCCTCTATTCCGAAATGAGCAAACCCCTTTCGTTGGTGGAATTGGTTAAGTTTTCAAAACAAGCCTTCTTCTATGGCGACTCTTCATTTTACAGTCTTCCCAACAACCAAGAACGTAATTTTATTTTGTCGTACATCCCCACTTTGCAGAGCAATAAACGCAGTTTACTGAACTCGTTTGTTGACACATCGCTGCAAGTTACGCGGGTAAGCGTGCAATTGGCCAATGTGAGCACCAAACAAATTGACAGCATCGAACAGACCCTTTTTCCAAAAATCAATGCCATTTTTCCGGTCGAGGACTATACGGTAACCAGCACCGGCACCAGCGTTGTTTTTCTCAAGGGCACCAACTATTTGGTCAACAACCTCATTTCGTCGTTGCTTTTGGCATTGGGCATTATTGCTTTATTGATGGCCCTCACTTTTTCGTCGTTTAAAATGATTGTCATTTCGTTGATACCCAATCTCATACCGCAAATACTCACCGCCGCCATGATGGGGTATGCCGGTATTTCGATCAAACCGTCAACCATACTCATTTTTAGTATCGCGCTGGGTATCAGTGTTGATAATACCATACATTTTTTATCGCGCTACCGCCAGCAACTCAAACTCAACAACTGGAAAATTCACGAATCGGTGCTTGCCGCCTTGCTCGAAACAGGTTTCAGTATGATTTACTCGGCGGTAGTGCTATTTTTTGGATTTGGTATCTTTATCCTCTCCTCTTTTGGAGGCACCGAAGCCTTGGGATATCTCGTTTCATTCACGTTGATCATTGCTATGCTATCGAACCTTTTCGTCCTTCCGTCGTTATTGTTAACACTCGACCGTTGGAGCACGACCAAAGCTTTCAAAGAGCCGCTGATAGAAATTCTCGACGAAGAATATGACATTGATTTGGATGAATTAGAAATAGAAAAATCGAAGTAATTGAAAAGCATTTGTTGTAACAACTTAAACACCAACACCATGAAAGGCATTATCTTAGCCGGAGGTTCCGGCACCAGACTTCATCCATTGACTTTGGCCGTAAGCAAGCAATTGATGCCCATTTACGACAAACCCATGATTTATTATCCGATGTCCATTTT
>JADYZK010000302.1 GCA_020853175.1 Bacteroidales bacterium | reverse complement strand
TTTTAAGGTTTCTTGGGCCGATAATACGGCATCCAAATTTAGCAGGGGTTCTCCCATGCCCATAAAGGATATCTTGGGGTTTCGGAAGGAAAATCCGACATCATCAAAAATGTTATCAACTTGATATATAATTTCATTTGCACTAAGGTTTCGCTGGAAGCCGCCTAACCCTGTAGCGCAAAAACCGCATTTCAAGGCACAACCAACTTGGCTGGAAACACAAATTGAGTCATAATTATCGAATTGAACAAATACACTTTCTACGGAATTGCTGTCTTCGATGCCCCAAACATATTTAATGGACCTTCCATCCAGCGATGGAAGCCTTTTAATTAGATTCAGATTTTCCTGGCTCATCATTTGATCGTATTTTAAATGGTATTGATTACATAATCTGAAGCAGCAAGTTTTTACACTTGCTGTCATATAATTTTTACATTTTCAATTTCTTCCGTCATGGACAGGAGCGTTAATTGCTCATTGTATTCAGCACTAAATGCAAATGGTTTTTCATCAAGAATATATTTGTAAATATGCCAATCTGTCTTTGGCGTTGGTACGGATAATAAATCGTGAAATGAAATCCACTCTAAAGTACCTTCGTTACAATCAGGTGGTGAAATAAAATCGATATCTGCAATATAAACATATTCTGTCCAATTGTATTCTGTTGGTGAAGTTTCTGTTAAAATGCCACAATATTTCATTGTTTTGACTGAAATGCCAGTTTCTTCAAAAGTTTCACGGATTGCGGAATTTAAGGGACTTTCAAAAGGGTCAAGTTTGCCGCCAACAGGAGTAAATTTGTCTTTGTTGGGTTCTTTAAACCTTTTAAGCAATAAGAATTTATCACCATGCCTCAAAATGCAAATTGTCGCGGCTCGTTTAAGTCCTATTGGAATTTTGCTCATTTTTATGTGCCATTTTATTATTCACTAACATTATATTGCTGTACTTAAAGACTAAAAAACCCGAAGTACATGATTCTCCTTATTTTGGCGCTTTGCCAGCACGTCGTTTTTTGATTGGTCGTTCGTTGCCTATATCCTTGCTACATTCAAACATGCTTTGTCTCTAAATATACAACCGAAAACAGGGTGTTCATATCCATCGTTATTCGGGGCTTCGTTTCATTGGATTCTGTTACAAACAGGAAAGATAGCATTTTAGTTTCGCCGTATCAAATGTTTCAGTTGCGCTTCCAGGCAGTTGAACGGATTTACTCAATTGCCCTCTGGTTATCCTTCCAGATCCCGAAAAGTTGCTTTGGGTCAATTTTTTATCTCCTGGTGTGATGGAAGGCTGGAGTACGGATAGCGAAGATTGGATTTTTATATTTTTATTATTCAAGGTTTTTAAGCAAAATAAGCAGCTGCTCGACCTCTGAATCCCAGATATTTGGATCGTTACGGTCATGCATATTGTTATTTTATTGGCAAATATATGGTTCTTTTAGGACGCAAGCGGGTTTTTCCAAATGGTTTGTCGGCACAGCTGATGGGAATGGGACGCACATGGCAAAGCCGTGACTATATGACTATACCTTCCCTGAATGCCCTCGGCCGCTTCCCTGTCTTTTTCAAGAACACCCGGTGAAAATAAGTGAGCGTTTCAAAACCATTTCCATAGGCAATCTCGGCTATCTGTTTGTCCGTGGTCATCAACTGATGGCATACATGTGCAATGCGGATGTCGTTCACATAGTCTGAAAATGTTTTTCCGGTAATGCGTTTAAAGAATTTGCAAAAAGCACCGGGAGACAAATGAATCAAGGATGCGGCTTTTTGGATGGTCAGTTTTTCCGTAGCATGTTTTTGTACATACTGGCAGACCTTGTTGATCCGGTTTTCATTTTCATTTCCCTTCAGGGGCTGATAAAATGGAGAAGCCAGTGCGGTATGGTTCATTTGGGCCAGTGCTCCAAGAATCTGCAGCAGACCGGTAATTTTATCAACACCGGTTTTTTGCGGCAATAGTTTCAAGTGCTCCGCTATCGCAGCTGATTTTTCTCCGCTGAAAGCAATGCCCTGCCTCGCCTGCGCCAGCAGTTTATTTATGGTTGACAACTCTTCCAGTTCCGTAAAGCGCTCCATAAAATGGTCGGAAAACTGTACCACCACTGCGGTCATCCTTTCTTGTTGGCTGTCATCGCTCACCCACGTGTGCGGAAGTCCGGGCCCCATTAGCACCAAATCCCCGTCCTCAAAACTTTCATGGCTGTCGCCGACAAGGCGTCTGCCCCTGCCTTCTGTAATCAGTGTAAGTTCGTACTCCGGGTGATAATGCCAGAAAAAATCAAAACGAGTTAGTTGTAGTTCAAATGCCAAAAAGGAATGCCGCCCCTTTTTTTCGGTAATCTTTTCCAGTTTCGGTTTCATTAGCCACTATATATACTAATTTTTGCCTAAAAATATGAGTTGTTGTCAATATAGTGTAATAAATGGCGCATAACGTGTTGAATTTCATGGAGGTGGCCCTCCTAATTTTGCATTCAAAATAAATATCTATGATTCCATCCCACATAAGGGCGGCACTTGAAAAGCCCTATTCCCTTTCCGACGAGCAAATTCAGTTTTATCAGCAAAACCGCTATATCAAACTGAAACAGGTTTTTGATGCGGAGACCATTGCGTTTTTTAACGATGCTATCAGCAAAAGGATAGCCGTTATGAACCACGAAACCACGCCATTAGAAGAGCGCAACACTTATGGCAAAGCATTTTTGCAGTTGTTCAACTTGTGGAGAGAAGATGAAACAGTCAAAGAACTGGTGTTCAGCAAACGATTAGCAAAGATTGCTTCCGATTTGATGCAGACCGACGGGGCTCGCATTTACCATGACCAGGCCTTGTTTAAAGAAGGTGGCGGCGGCATCACGCCATGGCATGCCGACCAATATTACTGGCCATTAGAAACGGATAAAACCGTTACAGCATGGATTCCGTTGCAGGCCACTCCTTTGGAAATGGGTCCATTGGAATTTAGTGCGGGCAGTCACCAGATTGTGGAAGGAAGGGATTTGGAAATAGGGGATGAAAGTGAGGTAATCATCCAGCAAAAATTGAGGGTAACAGATTTTAAACATGTCATCGAAGCGTTTGATTTGGGAGAAGTAAGTTTTCACAGCGGCTGGGTTTTTCACCGTGCGGGCGCCAATACCACCGACCAGATGCGGAAAGTAATGACAGTGATTTATATGGATAAAGATATGGTGTTGAAAAACCCGGACAACAAAAACCAAATCAACGATTGGAATACCTGGTGCCCCGGCGCCAAAATCGGGGAAGTGATCAATACGCCCATCAATCCTGTCACCTATCAAAACTGATACTTTGCAGATAACTTATTGTTGCACTCGCCTCAAAGCCAAACTTCAACCCTAATCTGTCAGCATGCTCGCCATCCAAAAAAAATTAACGAATACATTTTATGCCTTGATCAGCCTGCCTGCCACAGCAGTAGGGTTTTGTTTGTCTACGCAGGTAGCAGCACTCAGCTGGATATTGAGTACGCAATATAATCTGCATATTGAAGATGTGGCGCTGGTTTGGCTCGCCGGTCCTTTATCCGGGATTATTGCACAACCCATCGTGGGCTTGATGAGTGATAAAAGCTGGTTTATGGGCGGCAGAAGAAAACCATATATTAT
>JADYZK010000301.1 GCA_020853175.1 Bacteroidales bacterium | reverse complement strand
ATCCTGATTTGCACTGGGTGACGTTTAAAATAATCAGTCCGGATTGAATGGCGTCACCCAAACAGCCGATAAACCAGTCATCGGTAGGAGCATTGCCCGAACCAAATGTCTCTAAAATCAAGGCTTTTAGGCCGGGAATGGATAAGGTGCTGCGCACAACGTTTTCCGAAATGCCCGGAAAAAGTTTGAGGATGGTCACATTGTAATCGAGTTGGGTATGCACCTTGAGTTTTTTAAAACTGGGTTTTAAAATATCGGAAAAGTTAAAACGGATATGCACCCCGACATCAGCGAGCAGTGGATAATTGCCTGATACAAAGGCGTTAAAGCGCTCAGCGTTGTGTTTGGTGGTGCGGTTGCCCCGCATAAGCTGGTTTTCAAAATAAATGGCAACTTCCGGCACAAGTGCCACATTGTCTTCTTTTGCTGCTGCTATTTCAATGGCGGTTAAAAAATTTTCTCTTCCATCGGTGCGTATCACACCCATGGGCAGCTGCGATCCGGTAAAAATGACGGGTTTGTTCAGGTTTTCGAGCATAAAACTGAGGGCCGAGGCGGTATAGGCCATGGTGTCGGAGCCATGCAAAACAACAAATCCATCGTAAATCTCATAGTTTTTTTCAATCAATTGCGCCAGACTGATCCAAAATGTAGGTTTCATGTTGGAGGAGTCAATAAGGACGTCGAAGGCATAAAAATCAATGCGATAATCGTAATTTTTGAGCACCGGCATTTGATCATAAATGTTGCCAAAATCGAATGGAACCAAGGCGCCGCTGGATGGGTCTTTGGTCATGCCGATGGTTCCTCCGGTGTAAATAACGAGAACCGAAGTCTTTTCTTCTGTCATAATATATGGATATTAAACAATTTGTGCGCATTTTTTGTGGTAATCTCTGCCAGTTCGTTCAGCGGGATTTGTTTGATGGCAGCGAGTTTGAGGGCTGTTTCGGTCAGATAACTGCTTTCGTTTCGCTTGCCGCGATAGGGCACCGGCGGAAGGTAAGGGCTGTCGGTTTCGAGCAAAAGAAAATCCAATGGAATGTTTTGAACGATCTCGGGAAGATGCGATTTTTTGTAGGTGAGTACGCCTCCAATGCCCATATAAAAGCCCAACTTCATAATGCGTTCGGCTTCAGCAGCATTGCCCGTGAAGCAGTGAAAAACGCCTTTTAACCGACCGTCTTGTGCCTCTTCAACCAAATCGAGGATAAGCGGAAAAGCTTCGCGGGTGTGGATGGCCACCGGAAGGGCATGTTCTTTGGCCCAGTTGAGTTGGGTGCGGAATGCGTGAATTTGCTCCTCCAAAAAAGTTTTGTCCCAATAAAGGTCAATACCAATTTCGCCAATGCCGATGTAGTTGCCCCTCAGCAGCTCTTGCTCTAAAAGGTTCAATTGTGTTTGAACATTTTCGTCCACCGAGGTGGGATGAAGCCCCATCATCGGGAAGCAGTGTTCGGGATATTGTTTGCACAACTTCAGCAGGGGCGCTATACTTTCGGCATCAATGTTGGGCAAAAGGAGCTTCGTTATTCCTGCCGAAAAAGCCCTTTGAAGCATGTCATCGCGGTCAGCATCAAACTGATCCAAATAAAGATGGGTGTGGGTGTCTATCCATTGCATGGAGCAAAATTAACGGTTTTTTGGGCTGGATGGGGCAACAAAACAACAGAAGCAACTTTTTACATTCGCTGACCACTTCCACTTGCCTGAAGCGTTTTTGCTCCTAAAGCTCGTTTTGTTTTACTTTTGCAGGATAAAGCAAATGTTTTGAAAATCCTTATCATCCGTTTCAGTTCTATTGGCGATATCGTGCTTACCAGTCCGGTGATTCGCTGTGTCAAGCAACAAATAACTGATGTTGAGGTGCATGTATTAACAAAAAAGGCTTATGCGGGCTTGTTTCAGAACAATCCTTATGTAGATCAGGTTCATCTGCTTCACAACAGTTTTCCCGAAACCATCAAGTTGCTGAAAGCTGAAAAATTTGATCATCTGATTGATTTGCACATGAACCTGCGAACGCTGCGGGTGAAGCTGGCTTTGGGGGTCAAAAGCACCGGGTTTCCAAAGTTGAACTTAAAGAAATATCTTTTAGTCCGGTTTAAATGGGATTTGATGCCGCGGGTTCACATCGTTGACCGTTATTTTGAAGCGGCGAAACCATTGGGAGTGCTGAATGACGGACTTGGCTTGGATTATTTTATCGGAAGCAACAAAACTGTTGAAGTTGAAAGGCTTGCAGCAACACTTCAGCAGGGTTTTTATGCAGTTGTGATTGGAGGGAATTATTTTACTAAGCAGCTTCCGTCAGAAAAGGTTCGGGAGGTGATTGCGTTGCTCGATCGTAGGGTGGTTTTGTTGGGCGGAAAAGAGGATGCCGAACGCGGAGCTGCCATTGCCGAAGGGTTTGGCGAAAAGGTTTGGAATGCCTGCGGTAAATTATCGCTCGATCAGTCGGCCCGACTGGTTGAAAATTCGCATGCCGTTTTAACCAACGACACCGGTATGATGCACATTGCAGCGGCATATCAAAAACCTATTGTTTCGGTGTGGGGCAACACAGTGCCTGAGCTGGGAATGTATCCTTATCTGCCGCAAAACCCTGAGCGAGTGGTGATAATTGAAGTTAAAAACCT
>JADYZK010000300.1 GCA_020853175.1 Bacteroidales bacterium | reverse complement strand
TGGAGTAAAAGGGAGAGACGTGGTATTCCAAGTCGTGTTTGAATGAAAAATCACGAATGCCGGAGCTGTAAGTGAGTGAGTAATTGTCGTAGTCACTTTTATATTTTGAAAAGATATTCAAGTTATACTCACTGAAAATGAGGCTTGTATTGCTAAAAACCTTGTTACTGAAAAGATGGTTCCAACGTAAAGTACCGGTTTTGTTTTGCCAGTAAAGCCCTCCTCTGTCGTACCCATAACCCTGTTGACTACTGTTGTAATAGAACTTATCGCGCCCAAAATAGCCACTCAAATAGAGCCTGTTCTTGGGGCCAAAATCATAGTTTATTTTGGCGTTCAGGTCATAGAAATAATAGCCGATTTTTTCGTCTTTTGGCATCAGTGGTCGGGCCAACACATCAATATAAGTCCTTCGGCCAGAGACCAAAAAGGAAGATTTATTGCGCACAATAGGGCCTTCTAAGGTGAGGCGCGACGACAGCAACCCAATGCCGGCTTCGCCCGAAAATTGTTCTTTGTTGCCATCCTTCATGGTCATCTCCACCACCGACGAAAGACGTCCTCCAAAACGGGCAGGGAAACCACCTTTGGTAAGCTCAATGCTTTTGAGGGCATCGCCGTTAAATACCGAGAAAAAGCCAAAAAGATGGTAAGCGTTATAGACAGGTGCATCGTCGAGGATAATCAGGTTTTGGTCGGGGCCGCCGCCACGCACATAAAGTCCGCTGTTGCCCTCGCTGCCTTTTTGCACACCGGGCATCAGTTGTAAAGCTTTAAAAACATCCTTCTCACCCAACAAAGCCGGAATATTTTTTACCTGACTTACCGGCAACGAAACCATACTCATTTGGTTGCTTTCGGTACTTCGTTCCGACCGCTCGCCCGAAACAACCACTTCTTTTAAGGTGATGCTCGAAAGGAGTTCGATATTCATCACCAAATCTTTGTTGAGGTTCAATTGTTTGACTTCAACGGCATAGCCCACATACGAAAATTGAACCTGATAAGTGGCCGCCGGAAGGGTAATGGAGTAAAACCCATAATTGTTGGTGGTAGTTCCCAACTGCTGCTCAGGCAAATAAACGTTCACGCCGGGCAGCAACTCACCGCTCCCTTTTTCACGCACATAACCACTGAGGGTAAATTTTGATTGGCCAAAAGCCGTTTGAACGATCAAAGCCAGAAAAATGATAAAAAGGAATTTTTTCATGCGGTGAAATTATTACTATACGATGGTCAAGAACTTGGGCATGAGATGATTTCTCATGCGAAAAAGTTGTGTGCAAAGAAAATTAAAAAACGAATGGGCAAGACCCATGCCTTGATTTATTGGTTTTGGCAGCTTGTAAAAATCTTGAGCAACACCATTGCCTCAATATACGATGTTTTATGATTACCTAACAACCTCTCCGCTCGCTACCTAGTTTGTAACTTCGTCACCACATCGTAAAAAAGAAACCAAAGAAATTCCGCTTTATTTTGCAATAAATGGATGACCCATTTTGAGCACTGTTTTGCCGGCCAAATCGTTGATGATAATTCCTGCCATCATATACCACGCAGCTAAGGCGCAAACAATAAGTTCATAACCGGCAATGACATTAAACACAGGATGGCCAAAATGTCCGATATCCAACAGGATGAAACCTAAAAGTAAGGTTCCAAATGTGAAAGTCATGGCCTTATGCACCCAAAGCGAAGCAATGAACATGATGAGGGTGTAAAGAGTCCAAGCAACGAGATAATAGCCGACATCGGTCGTTGATGATTGGTAAACTTCGAAATGATTCATTAACCAGATGATGCCAAGCCCGATCCAAAACGCACCATAGGCTACAAAGGCACTGTAGCCAAAGTTATTGCCTAATTTTTGCTCTTGAAAACCAGCAATCATCTGGGCCAGGCCTCCAAAGATAAAGCCCATGGAAACCACCGGACCCAATCCCATTAGGCCGATGTTGTGCAATTGCAATAAAAGTGTTGTTAGTCCGAAGCCGGCTAAGCCCACCACACCCGGATTTCCTTGTTTTGATAGTGTCATAATTGTTGTTGATAAACAATCGACAAAAGTAACACATACAGTCCGATTGACCAATTGGTTTATCGAAAAGCACTGAATTTTGATGAAAGAATATATTTTTTAAACAAATATCTCATTATGAGACACTTTGCTTAACTAAGAGAAGTGGTGTATGCCATACAAAATGCATTGAAAAGCGAGGTAGGTTTAAAAGCAACAACGTGGGCAGATAGGCTTTTATGTACCTTTCAAAAACATCTTAACCGATTATTTACCCATAAAAATAAAGCACTCAATATGAGTGCTTTACATTCGTTTGTGTTGCCCGATTAGGTTTCGAACCTAAACTCTTCTGATTCAGAGTCAGACGTGTTGCCAATTACACCATCGGGCAATAAGGGCGCAAAGGTACAAATAGAGATGAATTTCAGATATTTTTTTGACATTATTTCTTTGAAAATATTGTCAGTTCATTGTATTTGAAAAGCTGCATTTGTAGGCCGCTGCACTTGATTCCCTTTTTATTTTCCGCTAACTTTGGTCCAGTTGTCTTTTAATGAAACAGTTCTGTTAAAGACCAAGGCGTTGGGCCGGCTGTCTTTGTCCACGCAAAAGTACCCGATGCGCTGAAACTGAAACTTGTCATCTTGTTTAGCTTGCGCCATCACCGGTTCCAGCTTGCAGTTTTGCAGCACCTTTAAAGAGTCGGGGTTGAGAAACTCCAAAGGATCGCGGTCTTTATGCCCTGCGGGGTCTTCGTCCATAAACAAACGATCATACAAACGCACTTCAGCGTCAATACAGCTGTCGGCTTCAACCCAATGGAGTGTTCCTTTCACTTTGGGTTGTTTGGGTCCGCTGCCGCTTTTGGTGTCGGCGTCATAGGTGCAGTAAACGGTTTCCACTTCTTGGTTTTCATCCAGATCGTAACCTGTGCATTGAATGACATAAGCGCCTTTTAATCGCACTTCCTTGCCCGGAGCCAAACGGAAATATTTGTTGGGCGGATCAACCATAAAGTCATCCCGTTCAATGAATAATTCTCTTCCAAACGGAACCATGCGGCTGCCGCTTTGTGGGTCTTCGGGATTGTTTTCGAGTGCCACATTTTCGGTGCTGCCTTCCGGATAATTGGTGATTATTAATT
>JADYZK010000299.1 GCA_020853175.1 Bacteroidales bacterium | reverse complement strand
TTGCCAATTCATGCAACACCAACACCTCCTCTTTGTATTGACCTTCGCCACCTTCGATGAGGGCTTGCACCTCTTCATAAGCATAGCGTCGTGCCGATTTGATTACCGTTTTCCCGATCCATTCGTTAAATATTTCGGCCTTTTCATTCATCTCAAACACGGCTGCAAAACAAAGCTTTTCCTCATCGGGACGCAGCGAACAAAGATCGTTGGAAAGCCGTTCGGGCAACATCGGAATGGTTCTATCAACAAGATAAATGGAGGTTCCTCTGTCTTGTGCCTCAACATCGGTAGGACTGCCTTCGCGCACATAATGCGCCACATCGGCAATGTGCACGCCCACTTCCCAATGGCCGTTGTCGAGCTTGCGCAGCGACAGGGCATCGTCAAAATCTTTGGCATCGGCAGGGTCAACGGTAATGGTGAGGATATTTCGATAATCGCGGCGTTGGGCAATTTCGTCTGCTGAGATTTCAGGTTTGATTTTATTCACTTCATCTTCAACCTCTTGCGGGAATTGCAACGGGAAATTGTATTCGGCCAAAATAGCTTGCATCTCCACATTGTTGTCGCCGGGCATTCCCAACACTTTGATCACTTCGCCAAAAGGATTTTTAGAGCCTTCGGGCCATTCGGTGATTCGCACAATTACTTTTTGGCCGTTTTTTGCTTGGTTCAGTGCATCTTTAGGCACGAAAATCTCTACAGGCATTTTGTTGCTGTCGGGAGCCAAAAACCCAAATTGTTTCGAAATGGAAATCACGCCCACGTAATCGGTCTTTTTGCGTTCTATGACTTCCACAATTTGCCCTTCGGTTTTGTGGTTCTTGCGTTGAGGGAAAAGATACACTTTCACCACATCTTCGTGCAGGGCTTGACCGGTATTGTTGGCCGAAATAAAGACATCTTCGCCACCTTTTTCAGGAGTAACATAAGCTTTTCCGGTGCTTTTCATGTCAACCGTTCCGGTGATGTATTCTTTCTTGGGGCCATATGCCTCAATCATGGCCGGGCTCAAAGTATAGCGGTAGGGTTTGTCTTCGATCAATTTTCCTTCTTTGGCCAACTCGACAAGGATGTTGTGGATCAAATCTTTTCCGGTTTTATCCTTGATGCTGAGCGATTTACTTATTTGTTTGTAGTTGAGAGGCTTGAAAGGACTGGAGCCAAAAATACTCAATATGGTGGCTGCAAGGGTGTTTTTAACGCCGCTGGGAAGGGGTTTCTTTTTGGGCATAATGCAATGAATTGGTAATAATAGACTTCAAAGTTAATGTATTCGAACGTCCAATGGAGGATAAAAATTGAAGAAGTCCAACAAGATTTTGATTTTCTACTCGCTTTTTGGCGTAGATTGAATGTCGATATTGATGGCGGCAAGGATAAATTGTGTTCCTAAAATCAAAGGTAATACGGCCATCATGACCGTTCCGGTGGGGGTTGACAAATCCAGATTTGAATTTTCAATCCACTTGTAAATGCCAAATACCAGCCCCCAAATCACCATAGGGAAACCCACGAGGGTATATACGGAAGCCATATTGAAATCGAAAATGAGGTATTTCAACACAAATCTTTTGATGAGGCCTTTGGTCAACAAATAAGGAAATTTAAAAAGTACCCGACGGATGCTCAGGTTACTTGTTTCATTGCCATAACGTGCCGGAATGGCCACATCTTTGATAACGGCATTTTGAATGTTTAGCCGAATCAACATATCCGATTCAAAGAAAAAATCATTGGCTAATTTATCGAGATTCATTTTTTCAAGGGCCTCAGCGCTGATGGCAGTGTATCCGTTGGTGGGATCCATAATATTCCAATAACCCGAGCAGGCTTTTACCATGAAGGACAATATGCTGTTGCCCATGAGGCGAAGCGTGGGCATGGCGCGCAACGCCTTAAAATCAACAAAACGGTTTCCTTTGGCGTAAGCTGCCTTTTTTTTGATGAGCGGATCAAGAAGTTCAGGCAAATATGCCGGATCCATTTGGCTGTCGCTGTCCATTTTAACGACTATTCCGCATTTCAGTGCCAATGCAGCCTTGTAACCGGTTACCATAGCACCGCCAACGCCTTTGTTTTTCTCATGAAAAATAACATGAATTCTTGCGTCGGTTTCGGCCATTTTGAGGGCAATCTCACCCGATTTTTCAGGACAGCGATCGTCAACTACAATAATATGTTGAATGTAGGAAGGTATTCCTTCAATCACTTCACTCAGGTGCAACGTAGCCTTGTAAGTGGGAATAACAACTGCAATTTCAGGCACCGTCGCAATGTTATCATTTTTCAATTGATTCATCTTCATAACGGTAAATGCCTTTTCGCGCCAGTTTATAATCGGGTTTTCTCAACGATTTCCAATAGCCGGGTGTGTGTCGCACTTGAAAGAAATCAACAAAGTAGGTTTCGCGGGTGCCGCTGTCGAAATGAAGCGACGAATAGTGGTAGCGCATATTGTTGTATCCACCCAGCAGCAATGCCAGCACGAAGAGGGTGATCAACGGAATTTTGATCAGTTTTTTTTGCCTGAACACCCACGCCAAAAATGCCGCCATTCCAAAGGCAAAAATGCCATAAGAATCAATGTATGGTCTCATGCCAAATCCACCGCCGTACCACCAATCCCACCAAGAAGAAAGAATGTACCAGCTGAGAAGGAAGTAAACCAACACCGGCCAAAAGAACAATTTATTTACCCGATGCAGCAATCCAATTCCTATCAGTGTAAAAGTCATCACCGGTGCGTAAATGAGCCAACCTTTTCGCCAGGAGAACAAATTGTTATACAGCTGAGGGTTGAGAAAGAAAAAGCCTTGGTCGTCGGGATAGGAATAATAAAAATACTGTCCCGAAACCCATTTCCAGTAAACGAACTGTGGCACCCACACAAGAAAGGCAAAGAAAATCATCACAAGAATAAAATGCCAATGCTTGAGGAGCATAAAAAAACGGGCTTTAAGGTCGGCGAAGTTGGTCACTTTCCACAACACCAATAATAGCACAACAATAATATTGGTCGGTCGGATGAGGGAAATAAGTCCGACCAACAATCCCAGTTGAATGGTGCTCCAAATGGATATTTTGTCCACCCATTTATCGGCTACAAAAAGGAAAAGCGTGATCAAACAATAGCTGAAGGCGTGCGTCATTGGAGCTTCGCCGGTGACGTAATAAAACAAATTTGACCCAAACAAAGTGGCCAGCATCACCAATGCAATCACTTTATCGCTAAAGTATTTCATGAGTGTTTTTCGCATAAAGTACAGCCCGATAGCAAAATAAAACAAGCTGCTGAACTGCAAAGCCATTTGGTAAGGCGCCGTCAATCCATTGGTTTCGTAGCCAAAAGGCTCGGCAAGGGCATTTCCTACAAAGAAAAAAGGCGAATACAACAACGACATGCCATAAGTAGCCATGATGGCTTTTTTACCTGTTGGGGTGGTTTTTGGATAAAAGCCACGTCCTAAAGCATCAGGGTTGGCGTTGAAATAGCTAAAGCTGAGGTCATTATAAATAAAAAGCGTAAGCAGATAGGAGTTGTATTGGGTGATGTCGTGAACGATAACGCTTTTGTTGGTTTTCCATTTCGACACATTAAAATCGGTATAGATGACCGAAAATATCGAAAGTAGGAAAACCCACAGCGAAAGCTTGAAATTGATGGTTTTTCGTTCTTTATTTTTAAAAAATGCTGTCATATCAATGGCTTTGTTTCAAACATTTCTCAACCGCAGTTGACTTGCAAAAGTAGCTGTATTTAACGATTTTCAAAAGTGGATATTGTTTTCATCCTCATCCATTGGAGATTGTCCATTGATTTCTTTTTCAATGTTGAGTTGTCGGATGTGGTCGCCCATCACCATGAAGGTGCCGTTAAACTTTTGAAGAATTTTGGTGAATTTTCTTTCGCATCCTTCAACACCATAATAATGTATCAATCTTTCAAGAGGAGGCAGTTGTAGCTTGGGCGCTTGGGGGTCAATTTCGCGGGGATGCAAGTAGAGAAAAACACTTTTTCTGGCTTCATTTTTCCTTTTCATCATGCTAATGATGAACCATGAAGGTAAGGCCCGAAGGTAAAACCCTCCGCTAAAACCAAATTTTTTGCCTGCAACCGAAAAAAGGGTTTGCGGAATTTCCCACACTTTTTGTGCAACGCCAGCAATGATCGGTTGATGAATTTTCTCAGGAAAATCAGGAATACCATAGAGGTAAGTTTTTCCCGGAAAAACGGAAGAGGAATAAAGGATGCCTTGTTGCTGCAATACCTCATAAAACCAAGGCAGCGTTTCGGCTTTCACCGACCATGACGGTGCCCTAAAACCAATTATTTTTTCGCCGATGATTTGCTCAAGATGATCGCACGAAAGCTTCAAATCGGCAGCAAAAGCTTCGGGAGTCATCTTATAAACGAGCTCGTGAGCAAAGCTATGCGAAGCAATTTCGTGGCCGGTGCGGTGCAATTTTTTCACCACATGGGGTTTGTCGCGGGCAATATCGCCAACCACAAAACAAGTCGAAGTAACCTCTGCTTGGGAACATAAGTCAATCAACCGATCAACTCCACGCTCGAGGTGCGACGAGCTGTCGGAGAACCGACTAAGGTCAACGCTTCCGTAATTGGCGGCAAACCATTCCTCAATGTCAAAAGTTACAAAATTCATCTTCATGGTTTGGGCATGTTTTCTGCTAATTTCTAACTACCAAAAACACACCAAACATAATACAAAGAACGCCTACAATGCGCAAGGGACTGATGGTTTCGTTAAATATCCAGTATCCGGCCATCAGCGAATAAATAAAAGCAACGCTCGAAATCGGAATCACTAGGCTGATCTCGAATTTGGAAAGTAGCCACATAAAAAAGCCCGTTGCGATGGCATACACCACGAAGCCTGAAAAAATCCAGCCGTTGAAAATAATTCGAAAGAAATTTTCTATAATACTTTTTTCAGCGATGTAAAATCCGCCGATTTTTTGAAGTCCGATCTTCCATAGCACTTGTCCGGTTGTGATGAGCAGCGTGGTAAAAACCGACAATAAGACGACTTTAAACATATTCATTCTTCAAAATTGCTTTAATTTCGCATCAAGAAGCAAATTTACTACTAAAATTCTAACCATGTCTGATTACATTTTAAAGCCCATTGATTTAACAGCCCACGGAATTGCGCAAACCGCCAACTTGCTCACGGAAGTTTTTGGTGCTTCAACGCAGTTTACTCCCGAATTTGTGGATTGGGAATACAACAAAAATCCGGTGGGAACGGCAGTGGGTTTCAACGCCTGGGCCGGAAATGAGCTGGCAGCCCATTATGTTACGCAGCCCATCGTGGCCTATATAAACGGAAAAAAAACAAAAGGTTTGCTTTCGCTCAACTCGGCCACTCACGAAAACCATAGGGGAAAACGGCTTTTTACCCTGCTTGCCGAAAAAACATTCGAACTCGGTTTGGCTTCGGGTTATGAGTTTGTAATTGGTGTGGCCAACGCCAACAGCACTCCGGGTTTTCTCAAGCATCTGGGCTTTACGCTCGTGGCGCCGCTCGATGTAAAATTCGGAACTGGAACACCTGGTGTCACTTTTGCAAAAGACTATGAATATGCCCGCGACTGGGACAAAGATTTGCTGACTTGGCGCCTCAACAACCCCAAACTACACTATGTGGTGAAACTGAAAAAAGATCATTTTACAGTGTTGGCTCCCACCGGAAAATTTGGAATTCATGCTGTGTTGGGAACTTTTCCTTTGGAATCGCTGCCCAAAAATGTTCCGTTAAAGTCAACCGCCGGACTCAATCCTGTAACTATTTGGATGGGTTTGGACGAAAAACTTTCGTGGAAACAAAAACTCTATTTTCCCTTTCCTGACCGCTTAAAACCCTCGCCTTTGAACTTAATCTTTCGCGACTTAACAAATCAAGGAAGGATGATTGTAAGCAATCAAATCAAGTTTTTAAGCCTCGATTTTGATGCTTATTAAGTTGCTTTCTTTGTGTTGACTTCATGAGACAGAAAGAAACACACGCTGAAAAAGCAATTATTTCAACTCCCATTTGGTGCCTTCCTTACCGTCTTTCAGCACGATGTTCAGTTTTGCTAAACTATCGCGAATGACATCGCTGGTATCAAAATCTTTTTTAGCACGCGCTTCTTGCCTGAGGCCGATAATGGTTTGCATCAATCCATCTACCAGTTCGAGGTCGGTGCCGGATGTTTCAGGTTTTAAACCCAAAATGTCGAATACAAAATCATCAAACAGTTGTATGAGTTGGGCCAGGTCGTTTTCATTCAGTGCGAGAAGCCCATCAGCGGCAGCGTTGATCATTTTCACGGCATCAAAAAGAGATGCAATGGCCATCGGACTGCTAAAATCGTCGTTCATGGCGGCATAGCAAGCTTCAACAATGGGATCAACGCCTTGGTCTTTTGCCGTGGTTTGTGCTTTAAGATTACGCAAAGCTGTGTCGGCGGCAAGCAGTTTTTTGAGTCCTTTTTCTGCAGCTTGCAAGGCTTCGTTGGAGAAATCGAGGGTGCTGCGGTAATGGGCCTGTAAAATAAAAAACCTGATGGTCATTGGGCTGTAGGCTTTCTCGAGCAAGGGATGACTGCCGACGAAAATATCATCTAACGACATGGCATTGCCCAATGATTTTCCCATCTTTTGTCCGTCAATGGTAATCATATTGTTGTGCATCCAATAGCGTACAGGCGCCTTGCCGTTGGCAATTGTTGATTGTGCAATCTCCGATTCGTGATGAGGAAAGAGCAAATCAAGTCCCCCGCCGTGGATATCGAACTGGTCGCCAAGATACTTGCAACCCATGGCAGAGCATTCCATGTGCCAACCCGGAAAACCATTGCCCCAAGGTGAGGGCCATCGCATAATATGAATGGGTTCGGCTTTTTTCCAAATGGCAAAGTCGGCACTGCTGCGCTTGTCAGATTGCCCGGCCAATTGGCGGGTATTGCTTAATAAATCTTCGATTTTTCGTCCTGAAAGGATGCCGTAATGATGGTTTTGGCTGTATTTCTGCACATCGAAATAAACTGATCCGTCCACCTCGTAGGCATATCCTTTTTCCATAATACGCTGAATCATTTCAATTTGCTCAATAATATGTCCTGAGGCATGAGGCTCGATCGAAGGCCGCAAAACATTGAGCTGATCCATGTTTTTGTGGTAAAGCACGGTGTAAAACTGCACCACTTCCATGGGTTCAATCTGTTGAAGACGAGCTTTTTGTGCAATTTTATCTTCGCCTTCGTCGGCATCATTTTCCAAATGACCTACATCAGTGATGTTGCGCACATACCGCACCTTGGAGCCGAGATGGGTAAAATATCGGTACACCAAATCGAAAGTGATGGCAGGTCGGGCATGGCCCAAATGGGCGTCGCCATAAACCGTAGGGCCACACACATACATACCAATATGTTCGGGTTGCAGGGATACAAATTTTTCCTTGCTGCGGCTGAGGCTATTATAGATGACCACTTGGGAACTGTTGCGGAGCTTTGGCATATTCAACATTATTTTGAGATTGCAAAGAAACGAAATTTCAACGGAAAAAGCCTTCCACAGCCCATCCGAAAGGGAAAACTGCTACATTTGCTTTTTAATTGTTAAATAAATAACAGATACTATATGGAGCGTATTCTTGTGATTGGTTGTTCAGGACAAATAGGTTCGGAGCTTACCTTGGCCTTGAGAAAAATTTATGGCAACGAAAATGTTTTTGCCACCGATATTAAACAACCACCGAAGGACATTCTCGAAGGCGGCCCTTTCAACACCTTGGATGTGATGGACTACAACAACTTGCTGCATTTTGCCGTTCGTTTTAAGATCACCCAAGTGTATAATTTGGCTGCTGTGCTTTCGGGCAACGCCGAAAAAATTCCACAGCAAGCATGGGAAATCAATATGCGTGCGCTGATGAACACCCTTGAGCTGGCCCGCGATTCGGATGCCAAAAAGCTCTTCTGGCCCAGCTCTATCGCTGTTTTCGGCCCTACCACACCACGTTATAACACTCCCCAGCTCACTGTCATGGAACCCAATACTGTTTATGGCATCAGTAAGCTGGCCGGCGAGCGCTGGGGCGAATATTACCAAAAAAGATATGACGTTGATTTCCGTAGCCTGCGCTATCCCGGCCTTATCAGCCACAAAACCGAAGCCGGTGGCGGAACAACCGATTATGCTGTCGAAATTTATTACGAAGCCATTCGCCACAACACTTACAACTGTTTTCTGAGAGAAGATACCGCCTTACCCATGATGTTTATGGATGATGCCATTAAGGCCACCATCCAACTGATGGAAGCCGACGGCGACAAGCTTTCGTTGCGTTCGAGTTACAATGTGGGCGGCATGAGTTTTACTCCTAAAGATGTTGCAAAAGCCATCCAGAAGCACCAACCCGACTTTTCTATTACTTATGAACCTGATTTCAGACAGGCCATAGCCGACAGCTGGCCTGCCAGCATTGACGACAATGTAGCCCGAAAAGATTGGGGCTTAAACGATGTTTTCAACCTCGAAACGATGACCGAGTTGATGCTTACCGAGATCAGAAAAAAATTGAGTTCAGATTGATCAACGGTCTTTAATACACTCCGGTGGTATAGCTTTTAAAAGCAAAAAGGCATTGAAACGGTGTTTCAATGCCTTTTTTAACTTTTTGAAACAATAAATTATAATACATACTAACTAAAATACTGTTTAATAAGTAGTTAAATTATAAGTAGTCTTGCATAAAAAATTTAAGTCAATTTATTTGCTTTTATTGAAGGCTGTAATACCTTTGCGCAATTAATTCAAATTATTAATCAAACTTAATCCAACCCTTATGAAAAAAATTATCAGTGTAATTGTGATGTTTGTGATGTTTGG
>JADYZK010000298.1 GCA_020853175.1 Bacteroidales bacterium | reverse complement strand
TGGCACCGACTGCCATTCGTGGGCTGCATCGGGTCGGTAAAGCACCACCACCGAGTCTTGTTCGGATTGAATCAGCGAGCCATCCAGAGTGCTGCTTTTGTTGTAAAAAAACCTTCCGCGCATGGTCGTTCCTTGTGGAAAGATTCCTTTCATTTCCCAGTGCCGATAGGGCGATAATCGCAAGCCTGCGAAGGGTTGTCGAAGGCTGTCGGGCGCAACCCAATGGTGCGTGAAACGATAAAAAGCTGTGTCGGGAAGCACATCAACAAATAGTTTAAAATTGATGGAAGTAAATGTTGTTTCGCCGGTGCCGCGAAGGATGCCATCCACATCGGTTGTAGCATCGGCAGTTTTGTCGTAAAAATCGGCCATAGCCAAAATGGGTTCAAAAGGCAGAATTTTAACCGAATGGCCTGTCTTACCGCTGAACTCAATGGTATCAGTAAATCGTTGTCCATCCAAAGCCATAAAAGTGACTTCAAAACGGTTGTCAACACCTACGAATTGATAGCCTTTATGCTTTTGTTTGACATATAAATGTGTTTTGAAATGGCCTTCGGGAATTGGTATCGTTTGCATTGAATCAATGGAATAGTGCGGCGTTCCCGGTGTGAAAACCCAATTGTCAAAAAAACCGGTAAGGTTTTGGCCGGTATAATTGCTTAAAAAATTACGCAAGTCGTAAGAGCTTGCATGTTGAAATGCGAACTGTTGCAGATAGGCTTTCACGGCATTGAAAAAAAGTTCGGGACCAATATAATTCATCAAGCTGTGAACAACAGTTCCACCTTTGTCGTAAACCGTTGTCCCATAAGTATATTGGGTAGGTACATCGTGCAACGAGAGATATGAGCCATCGGTGATATGTGCGTTTCTAAGCACATCTAAATGATTGACATTCATTTCGTTGCGATACACATCTGGGCCGTATAAATCATGTTTGAAATAATATTGACAAAAGGTGGCCCATCCTTCATTGAGCCACATATCGCCGGCATCGGCACAAGTTACCAAATTTCCAAACCACATATGTGACAACTCATGGGTGAAAAGGTATTCAGAAGAAAGATTACCGTTGATGGCGGAGTGAGGATAGGCGACGTTGGTTACATGTTCCATGGCACCAATGGCTGTGCCGGTGTAACCCACGCGATCGAAAGGGTAAGGGCCGAATTTCGCTTCAAAAATGCTGAGAATTTGTTGTAAATGGATAAAAGACCCATCCACTTTGTTGGTGTCGGAAGGGCGGGTGTAAATGGTGATGGGCAGCGCTCCGTTCATGCCTTGAAAACTGTATTCTTTTAGGTCATAATTTCCTGCGGCAACTGAAGCGAGATAAGTGGGAATTTCTTGGTTTAAACTCCAGTGCCAAGTAGTTGTATTGTTATTATGGTGAATCGTGTCTGTCAAAATGCCGCCTGCAATGCCTGTCATAGCGTTCGGAAGTGTGATTAAAACTTCATAAGTGGCGCGATCTTGGAAATCATCAACGCACGGAAACCACGCTTTTCCAAGGTTATGCGGATCGCTCTCAAAACCAACACCCAAATTAAAGGCATAGTTGCCACTGAAATGAAAACCGCCCCAGCCTTCATGAAATGGGATGCCGCTATATACTATGGTAATTAAAAGCGTGTCGTTAGAAGTATAAACTTGTCCGGTATTGATGCGCAAAATATCACCTTGTTGAGCAAATGAAAGTGATTGGTTGTTGAGTATGACCGATGAAACCTGCAATGCCTTAAGCTCTAAGGGAATGTGCTGCAAACTAACTTTAGGCCGAAGCGTAATTTCAGCTACGGCTTGAATGCTTTTGGCCGTAAAATCAATGGCGTTGATGTGAATTTTATAATGTAGCGCATCAACGCTGTCGGCAACCGCCGAACGACCGAAGCCCACGCGGTGATTGCACTGGGCTTGAACCTCAAAACTGAGCCACTGAACAAGCGCCATCCCGACCAACAAAAGAACTTTTTTCATTGCCTTAATCATTTTTCAACAAAATTAAACTATTTGGAGTTCTTTTTGTTGATTTATTCGCTAAGGAGTACGCAATGGATGCACAATTACGGCTTTTAAATTTCAACACAATAACCTGTACGTTAGCGGACAACTGATGTCGAAATATGAACACTAATGATGTGTCAAACATTTAACATTAATAAGATTGATGCTGCTTGTCAATTGTTTACATTTGTGGCATATTTTTGGATAGAAGCCTGACAATTGTTTTATAAAGCTTACAGCATGAACACACAAAAAAAAGATTTTAGCTCAATTTTCGTCCGTTTTACCTTGGCGATAGGAGCTGTTTTGCTCATTTTCTCAGGAAGTATTATCGCGCAAAAGGTTTATACCTTAGAAGATTGCATTAACCTGGCCCTGGAAAACAACATCCGCGTAAAGCAAAGTCGGCTCGAAGTCAAAACCGCTGAAATTGACCAACTACAAGGCAAGCTCGATATGCTGCCATCGGTAAATGCGGCCACTTCTTACTCTTTTGGTTGGGGTCGTTCGGTGGATATGGCTACATACCAATATGTCAATCAACAGACAGAGTCGAGTTATTTTAGTCTCAACTCAGATTTAACATTGTTTAGCGGCTTTCAAAAACACAATATCAACAAACAAAACAGAGCAAACTATTTGGCGGCCAAGTACAACTCCGATAAAATGCAGAACGACATTTCACTTATGGTGGCAAGCTATTACCTTCAAATTTTGTTCAATAGAGAATTGTTGCAAAATGCTTCAGCGCAAATAGATATCACACGCCAACAAATTGAACGCACCAAAAAATTAGTGGATGCCGGAACCTTGGCGAGAGGCAGCTTGCTCGAAATTCAAGCCCAAGGAGCCAATGAAGAGGTCAGCGTGATACAAGCCGAAAACCAGCTTAACTTGGCCTATCTCGATTTGCTTCAGTTGCTCGAAATGGAAGCAGGAACTCCTTTTGAAATTGATGTTCCATTGCTCAAAGTAAACCAAGAACCCAGTTTGCTTCCGGTTGATCTGGTGTATAAAAAAGCCCTTGAGGTGATGCCCGAAGTTAAAAGTGCCGAAATGAATTACGAAAGCAGTCAATATGGCCTGTCGGTTGCCCGCGGCAGTCGCAGCCCCAACTTGAGTATGTCAGCCGCTTTAGGAACTAACTATTCCGATCAAATCCGATTGAGCAACAACCCCTTGGATCCGGCCTTTGATCAAATAAAAACGTTTGAAAACCAGTGGAAAGACAACCGAAGCACCACGCTTTCATTCAGGTTAAGCATCCCCATTTTTAACAGCTATCAAATCAGTTCCTATATTTCAAAATCAAAGTTAGGTTTGATGAACGCTGATTATAACCTTCAAGCGGTAAAAAATACCTTGCGCAAAAATGTTGAAACAGCCTTTGCCGATGCCCTAACTGCACACACCACCTACAAAGCAAGAGAAAAATCTTTAGTCAGCTTGCGCGAATCTTTTAACTATATCGAACAAAAATTTAACGTAGGCATGGTCAATGCCATTGATTATAACGTAGCCAAAAACCAACTCAACAGATCAGATTCGGAATTGCTTTCTGCCAAATATGATTACATCTTTAAACTGAAAATCCTCGATTTTTATCTTGGACGAACACTTACCTTAGCCGATATGAAAAACTTTACCGAATAGTAGAAATTTAACCGAGTAGCCCTGCATCCTTTTAGGATCAGGGCTTTGTCGTTTAAAGCAATTTTTTGACACCACATACATTTAGCCTATTTTTGATCTTTCATTTAGGAAAGAACCTTGAAAAAAACCCAACACAAAATCAAATATGAGTAAACTAAAAAAGTCAACAAAAACGTGGATCATAGGAGTTTCCGCTATCGTAATTCTCATCATCGTAGCCGTGGTGGTGGCCAAGAACCGCAACCAACAAGAAATTGAAGTAAGTGCCGAAAAAGTTGCTTTTAGAAGCATCATTGAAACGGTTGCCGCTAACGGAAAAATTCAGCCCGCTTTAGAAGTAAAAATCAGTCCATATATTTCCGGCGAGGTGATGGAGCTGTATGTACGCGAAGGTAATTTTGTACAAAAAGGCAGTCTTTTGGCAAAAATTGATGCTACCATTTATTTGTCAAGTTTTGAGCAGGTTGAAGCATCGCTCAACAGTGCTAAAGCCAATATGGCCAACACAAAGGCACGCGTGGCTCAGGCCGAAGCTCAGTTTGTGAAAGCGCAATTGGATCGCAACCGTAACGAAACGCTATACAACCAAAAGGTGATTTCCGATGCCGA
>JADYZK010000297.1 GCA_020853175.1 Bacteroidales bacterium | reverse complement strand
TTACCCGAAGGGGACGAATCCCTTTCAGGCGGTCGTTTTCTGTGGCACTTGCTGTCAACTTACTTTTTCAGTAAACTGCCTTCCCGTTAAGAAGTATGATGCCCTGCGCTGTCCTGACTTTCCTCGACATTTCGCAATGCCGCGACAACTGTTGCTGTAAAGCGCAAAACTACAACATTTTATAGCATAGCAGTGTAAGCGTTTTCACCTTTTATTAAGAAAGAAGTCGGCGTCACTTTTTTGAAGATTTCAGCAAATTTGTTCTTTTTATTGATACTTTTGAGGTTCATTTCGATAAAACGCACGGTTCATGCTTCACATACAACGCTCGCTTTTCTTCATTTTTATTTTTGCATCGGCTCATGCTTTCGCACAGTCAAAAACAGCAAGTCCGGCTGACGACAACTTCGCACAGTCTTTGATGTCTTACACGCAACACGCTGAACTGCTGCTGCCTATTAAATATCTTCATCGCGAATTGCCGATTGTGGTGGACAATTCTTTATCGCCTTATTTCAGACCTATTTTTAACCAAACAGGTGCGTCTTGCGGTCAGGCTTCAGGCATTGGCTACACTTTTACATACGAAATGTGTCGCAAACGCGATGTGCCGGCCAACCTGGAAGAAAACCAATTTCCGTCGCACTTTTTATACAATTTTATGACCTACGACGGCTACTATGGTGTAAATTATTTGCACAGCCTCGAAATGGCCAAGGCGGTGGGCAATCCTTCGGTTGCAACCTATGGAGGAATAGCTATTGATGATGGCATTGTTTGGATTTCGGGCTATGAAAAATATTACGAAGCCATGACCAATAGGGTGAGAGCCATCAAAATGATACGCACGGAAACTGTTGACGGTTTGATTAATTTGAAGCATTGGCTGGCCCATCATCATGAAGAAAGCTCAAGTGGCGGATTGGCGGCATTCGCATCCGGCAGTCCTTACGGGCTGATCAATATTCCACCCGATTCTCCCGAAGCGGGAAAAAAGATCATGAAACAGTTTCCGGGTGCTGTGGCCACGCACGCGATGACGATTGTTGGATACAACGACAGCATCAGGGTGGATGTAAACGGCGATGGACTATACACCAACCACTTGGATACCAACAACGATGGCAAAGTAGATCTTCAAGATTGGGAAATTGGGGCTTTTAAAGTGGCCAACACTTACGGTGACAATTGGGGGGATGAAGGCTTTTTTTATATGATGTATCGGTTGTTGGCCATGAATGAAGCGCATGGTGGACTCTGGGGAAACATGGTGCATGTGATTGAGGTGGAGGAGGATTATACACCAAAAATGACCCTCAAGGTGACCCTAAAACACAATTTGCGCGAACAAATCCGCGTTTCGGCGGCTGTGGCTTCGGTGGATGCGAGTGGAACACCCACAAAACACATCCTTCATTTTCCAATTTTTAATTTCCAAGGTGGAAAGCATTTTATGCAAGGCGGAATTTTTAACATGGACAATAAAACCATTGAATTTGGTCTGGACATCACTCCTTTATTGAGTTACCTCGAAACCAACGCGCCTGCTGATTTCTATCTCGAAGTGGATGAAAACGACCCTCTTTCTGTGGGAACAGGTGAAATGGTCAGCTTTTCGCTGATGGACTATACCGGCAGCCAACCGATTGAAGTTGAATATGCTGAGCAAAATGTTGCTCTTCACAACAATGCGCAAAGCAGTTTCAGCATCCGGCATACGCCAACTTTCAATAAAGTTCAAATTCAAAGTGAACAGATTCCGCCTTTTGATGCAGGTTTTATGCTAACAGCAGCAGGAGGCGAACCACCTTATCAATGGGAGTTGCAATCGCCTTATCACCTTCAGGTTTTGAATCAGGATTTTCCTGTCGTGGAGGCCACACTGCTTACAACTGTTGAGCCCTATCTCAAATATGCAGTTCATAACCTCGACTTCGATTTTCCATTTTATGGTGAAATATTTGATAAGGTGTATGTCAACAAAGCCGGTTTTATCCTTTTCGAGCCGGATATTTTTCCCTGGAGGTACAACCGCGATACCTACCATCTGTTTCGCGAAATGAAAAATATTTCCGCTTTTCTTTTTGCCCCCGTGATGTTTTACGAAGGTACCAAACAGCCTGAGGGAATGTGGTACGAGGGCGACGAAACCCACGCCTCTTTCCGTTGGAAACAACCTTTGACCTATTATGATAACGTGATCGGAGAAGGCGAATTTGCAGTAACGCTTTTTCCCGATGGCAGCATCAATTTTTACTACAACAACATGCAGCTCGACGAAAATGTGCTGTGGTTTGGAGGTGTTTCTGCCGGCGAAGGCAAAGATTTTACGCTTTTACCCGATGGAAACAGTATGCGTTTTCCAAAGCTTCAAGCCTATCGGCTGTTGCCTGAATTGTTGCCTCAAGGGGTTGAATTAATGACTGACGGTTTTTTTACAAGCGGCCCATCAACCCCGGAAGCCATTGCCAATATCACAGCAAAGGTAACCGATCAACAAGGAATTTTTGATGTTAAAACCTTGCAATGGACCCAAGATTTAAGCTTTAAAACCATCTTGCACACCAACGATCAACAAACTCCTCACAATGGCAGCCAAGTGACTGTTGATTTGGTGCTGTCAAACCTCTCTTCTCAAAATCTAACAGCCGTTGAAGCTACTTTGGTTGTTGATGATGCGTTTATAACCCTAACGGATAGTGTTGAATATGTGGGTGTTGTAGCATCTAATGGTTCGCTTACTTTACAGAGCGCCTTTGCTTTTTCTATTGCCGATTTTTGTCCTGACGGACATACGGTGTTGGCTCAACTGCATTTTGCGACTTCTGAGGGCAACAGGCAAGGTGAGTTTTTTGTTAAAATTGCTGCTTCACAATTGCAGATGGATCAATATCAAGTAGATGATTTCGATAACCACAAGCTCGATCCGGGCGAAACGGCTCCGGTTATCTTTGCCTTGAAAAACGGAGGGTCTTTGCCTGCAACCGATGTAATGGTGTCGTTAACCTCAGACGATTCCTATGT
>JADYZK010000296.1 GCA_020853175.1 Bacteroidales bacterium | reverse complement strand
CTTCATCAAAGCTGAAGCCCAAAGTAAATATGTTGAGAAAGACGCTCAAGGCAAAACCATTGACCGCACATTTGGTCCTACCCAACCCCATTACACCTATCAAATTGGTGAAGTAGGCACCTTTGAAGAAGATTTGCGCCGCGCCCAAGAGAACGTCGAAACACCCATTTATGCCAACAATGTGAACCGCCGCAACTGGAGCAACGAAATTTTTGGATGGGTATTTCCTGTACTCATTTTAGTAGGTATATGGTTTTTCATCATGCGCATGATGAGCCGTGGTGCCGGTGGTGCAGGGGGTCAGATTTTCAACATCGGCAAATCGAAAGCACAGCTCTTCGACAAAAACACCAATGTGAATGTTACCTTTAAAGATGTAGCCGGTTTGGAAGAGGCGAAAGTTGAAATCATCGAAATCGTTGACTTCTTGAAAACCCCTGACAAATACACGAAATTGGGCGGAAAAATTCCTAAAGGAGTTTTGTTGGTTGGCCCTCCCGGAACGGGTAAAACACTATTGGCCAAGTCGGTAGCCGGCGAAGCTCACGTTCCTTTCTTTTCCATTTCAGGATCCGATTTTGTGGAAATGTTTGTAGGAGTGGGCGCCTCGCGCGTTCGCGATCTTTTTAAACAAGCCAAAGAAAAGTCACCTTGCATCATCTTTATTGATGAAATTGATGCCATAGGCCGCGCCCGCGGGAAAAATCCTGCCACCGGAGCCAACGACGAACGCGAGAACACCCTGAACCAGTTGCTCACCGAAATGGACGGTTTTGGAACCAATTCAGGTGTCATTATTTTGGCTGCCACCAACAGGGCCGACATCCTTGACAGGGCTTTGATGCGTGCCGGACGTTTCGACAGACAAATTTATGTCGAACTCCCTGACTTGGAAGGCAGAAAAGAAATCTTCGATGTGCACATGCGTCCGTTGAAGTTAGATGGCAGTGTTGACAAAGTTTTTCTTGCCAAACAAACTCCCGGATTCTCAGGTGCTGATATTGCCAACGTGTGCAACGAAGCAGCCTTGATAGCTGCCCGTCATTCACATGAAGCCATCAACAAACAAGATTTCATGGATGCCATTGATCGTATTATCGGCGGATTGGAAAAGAAGAATAAAATCATTACTGCCAGCGAAAAGAAAGTGGTTGCCTTTCATGAGGCCGGCCATGCCACTGCCAGCTGGCTGCTCGAACATGCCCATCCTCTCGTGAAAGTAACCATCGTTCCGCGCGGAAAATCATTGGGTGCGGCTTGGTACCTTCCCGAAGAAAGAAGCATCACCACCTACGAACAAATGTTTGATGAATTGGTGGCAACACTGGGTGGACGGGCTGCTGAACAGGTCATTTTTGGAAAAATTTCTACCGGCGCCCTCAACGATCTCGAAAAAGTGACCAAGCAGGCTTATGCCATGGTTACTTATTACGGGTTGAGTAAAAAAGTTGGAAACCTCAGCTTTTACGACTCCACCGGACAACAAGAATATGCTTTCAACAAGCCCTTCAGCGAAAAAACAAATGAGGTGATTGATGATGAAATAAGTAAAATTGTTGAATCGGCTTATGCCAAAGCAGTGGAACTTTTAAGTGCCAATAAGGCCGGACTTACTCAATTGGCAACACAATTGCTCGAAAAAGAAGTGATCTTTGGTGAAGACTTAGAAGCTATCTTTGGCAAACGTCCTTGGATAAAAGAAGAGCCTGTTCATGTGGTTGTTACCGGAACCGAATATCAAGCCAGGGTTGAGGAAGTTATTCCGGAACCAACAGTAAGTCCGGAGCAAGAAATATCCTAAGGTTTTTGCACATAGCCCCCTCAAATTCCATGAAAGACGCAACACCCAAAGAGCAAATATTGAGCAAAATCAGAAATGCGCTGCTCGAAAAAACCGATAATCCTTATCAAGACAATGAGGTGATCCTCGATGTTGTGAAAGCATCAAGTTCTGACGAGGAGGCAGAGGTGTTGTTTGCCCAAGAGCTGCTCACTTTAGGTGGCCAATTCATTTATTGTGAAAGTGAAAATCATTTTCTGAACAACCTTACGGGATTGATTCAAGAGCGTTTATGGGATGCGGTTTGGTGCCAAAGCCCGAAGCTGTCGCAGCTTTTAAGCACAGCTCAAATACCTCACTTTCATACCTTTAATGAAACTCCGGAGCCACTCGTCGGCATCACAACCTGTGAAAAATTGATCTCCCGAACCGGCAGCATCGTGCTGTCGGATACCGATGCAGGGAGCAGAGCCATTTATTCTTTTTCTGATATTCACCTCGTTGTTGGATATTCTACACAGGTCACCAGTACTTTGAGAGCTGCCTTTTCGGCCATACGTAAAAAATACAATGGGGATTTGCCATCACAAATTACGACAGTTACCGGCCCCAGCCGAACAGCAGATATAGAGAAAACCCTCGTGAAAGGAGCTCATGGACCAAAAGAACTTTTCGTGTTCTTGATTGATGATTTATAGAAAATTGGTGATGGGCTACTTTTTTTCTAAGTTTGCAGTTCATATTGAATAGCCAAAACGTTTTTTAATGAACAATTTTTTAACGCGAACAATTTACGGATTCATTTTTGCCGTCGTGATGATTGGTGCAATCCTATTGAACGTGAAGTTGCTGGCAGCTTTGCTGTTGATCATCACTTTTATTGGAACGAAAGAGATGATCTTCTTGTTTAAAAAAACAAAATACACGCAGGGTGACAAATTTCTTTTTCATCTTGTTGGTCTTTTTTTCTATTGCTTGTTGGCTGCCGCTGCTTTGGGGTGGATCGAGCTAAAAACACTGTTGATCCTCCTTCCTTTGCTTTCTTTTCCTTTCCTTCACGCCTTATTTTCAAAAAAACATAGTTTCAGCGAAGTAGCCACAGTGCATTGGTCATCAGTGTTTTATGTAGCTATTCCATCGGGACTGATGTTGTTTCTATACCAGGCCGAGGTGGTAGGACCAATGGCCGGTTCGGCTTTGTTGCTCACCGTGATTGGATTTGTTTGGATCAACGACATCTTTGCCTACTTGGTAGGAATGCAACTGGGCCGAACAAAACTTTTTGAACGCATTTCGCCGAAAAAGAGTCGCGAAGGCAGCTTGGGCGGCTTGATATTCACTTTGGGCGCTGCATACGTTTTGTCGGTGTTTGCCGAGTGGATCACAACCCGAGATGCCTTGATGATTGCATTGATTGTGGTGGTAACCGGAAGCTTGGGCGATCTTGTTGAATCCATGCTCAAACGTCAAGCCCATGTGAAAGATTCCGGTAAAATTTTACCCGGGCATGGTGGCGTACTCGACAGGTTTGACGCTACTTTTTTTGCAGTTCCTTTTGTATTTGTTTACCTTGTAATGACACAATAACATGCACATCCACCGCGAAGGTTTTAAAATTATTGCAAATGTATTCATTGCCGTTGCACTTTTGGCATTAGTGATTGTTTACTATACCGATACATTTACTGAAATCCATCTTATACTTTTCCTACCCTTGCTGCTTCTCCTTCTGTGGACGATCAGCTTTTTCAGAGTGCCTCATCGTGTTCCGGTGCTGTTGCCCGACAGTGTCATTTCATCTGCCGATGGAACGGTCGTTGTGGTGGAGGAAGTGTTTGAAAATGAGTATTTTAAGGACAAAAGGATACAGATTTCGGTGTTTATGTCGCCGTTAAACGTGCATGTCAATTGGTTTCCCATGAATGGGGAAGTGAGTTATATGAAATACCATCCCGGGAAGTTTTTGATTGCTAACCACCCCAAATCTTCCATCGAAAACGAACGCAACACCCTCGTGGTGAAAGATGCTAAAAACAGAGAAGTTTTGTTGCGTCAAGTGGCCGGAATGTTGGCCCGAAGAATCATCTGCTTCAGAAAAGCCGGCGATAAAGCAACAATAGGACAAGAATTTGGTTTGATTCGTTTTGGCTCACGCGTAGATTTCTACCTGCCTTTAGATGCCAAAGTGCAGGTTAAAATTGGCGACAAAGTGAAAGGAACGCAAACCGTTTTGGCCAATCTTAAATAGAGAAACCGTTTTCTTGTATGAAAACTTAGAGGATGCCTCCTCTTGAAATGAAGCCCCTTCGTATCAGCATTCATCCCAACAAATCAATCAGCTCACTGAGTGTGGTAATTTCTATGCTTTTCGGATTGGGATTTTCCGCATGGAAAGGGTTAAAAAAAACCGCTTCCATCCCTACCGCTATAGCACCGGCAATGTCCACCACAGGATCGTCGCCCACCATCAAACTTTCATGCGCTTCTGCCCCGGCCTTTTGAAGGGCATAATGAAAAATACCGGCATCGGGTTTTTTCACTCCAGCCTCTTCGGAGGTAATGATCTCCGTGAAGAAATCTTTCATCCCGCTGGTTTCTAACTTGGTGTACTGCACCTCCTCAAAACCATTGGTGATGATATGCAGTTGCGCTTTTTTTGACAGAAACGCAAGTGTTTCAAGCGCACCCGGGAATAGAAAAACATTGCGGGGCGTATGGTACAGATAATAATCAGCAAGTGCTTCAGCCAGGCCCGGTTCTTCGATTTGGAAATCAATCAATGCCTTTTCAAAACGGAGGTTGCGTAAAATCTCCTTTTCCATCTTGCCTTCGCGGTACAAGGCCCACATATTGAGGTTGTGGACAAGGTATTTTTTGTAGAACTCCTCCACGTTGGCAACGCCTTTCGAGAAGAGCCCGAAATGATCGTACATCTTTTTAAAAGTAAACTCTGAACTCGCTTCAAAATCCCACAAGGTGTGATCGAGGTCAAAGAAAATGTGTTTGTATTTCATCGTTTGTATTCTTTATTCTGCTGATTATTATCACTTTTCACACAAGTCATAACAAGCAACACAGTTGTATTAGCACATTTTTTGCCTCAACCACTCAAACATCACCACAGCTGCGGCATGGCTCACGTTGAGCGAGCGTGTGGGCCCGGGAACAGGAATATACACGCATTGGTGCATTCGTTCAAGCCATTCGGGTCGTATGCCTTTCACTTCGTTGCCCACAAAGAAAACTATCTGATTCGGCAAAGCAACCTCAAAAAGGTTTTCAGCATTTGCGCTGGTTTCAATACCCAACAAAGTATAGTCGCTTGGTAAGCGTTCTAACAGCTCGACATCCGACACAAACGACCATGGGATGTTGCCCACACTACTGGCAGCAGCTCTTTTCAGGCGGCTCATCTTGAGCAATGTGGCATCACCCAGGAAGAAAACTTCCTTTGCTCCTATGTTATCTGCCAACCGGATCAAAGCTCCTGCATTGTCGGGGTTGCGCAGCTGATCGGCGACAATGATAGGTCGGTGAATGTGCTGATAAACTGTTTCGAATCCTTTATCAGCAAAAAGAGCGTTGGATTTTATATAGTCATTTTGCATCTCAAACAAGGGTGAATAACAGAGGCCGACTTTTACAAGCCGGCCTCTGTTTATGATTTTCATTATCGCTGGAAAAACATCAAACTATTCAACCATTAATTTTTGAATGGCAGTTCCGTTTTCTGTTTCCATGCGAACGATGTACATTCCGGCTTTGTAGTCACTTACACGAATTTGTGTTTCCAATTGATCAACATTGCCTGAGTAAACGATCTGTCCAAGGTTATTGGTGATAGTTACCCTTTGGATGTTGGTATTGGCTTTCAATGTAAAAGTAGTATGTGCAGGGTTAGGATACATAGAAATGTATGCTTGTTCGCCATTTTCATTTACACCTACCAAAACAGTGATAAACACGCTGATGTTGATTCTTTCGGCTGCATAATCGTTGCTGCGGATGTGGAGTTTTCCTTTGTAAACGGTAAGTGGAGCCAATCCGGCTGCGTTTATATTTACAGAGACAT
>JADYZK010000295.1 GCA_020853175.1 Bacteroidales bacterium | reverse complement strand
TTTTTCTACCTCCATTTTCTTAAACTGATAACCAGTTTTATACACCAAAAACAACAACAAAAACAAGGTGTGAATGATGTAACTCTTTGCGAGAAGTGTGTAAGTGCTTACCCTTTGGATGGCTCTATCTTTATCCTTTAAATGGGGATAGCTTTTCAACCCGTCAAATGGGATGAAGTGAAAGCAATTTACAGTGCTTTGCGTTTCCAAACAAATGGATTTTAAAAGAATACTTAAATCAATTAAAACATTAAATATGAATAAGTTAAAAATGGGATTTGCTTTGGTTTTAAGCACTACATTGATGTTCACGAGTTGTGCCACATGGAATAAAACACAAAAAGGAGCAGTCATCGGAACCACCGCTGGTGGTGCAACAGGTGCTGTCATTGGCAGGGCTTCGGGCAACACAGCCCTGGGAGCCATCATTGGTGCAGCTGTGGGAGGTGCTTCGGGTGCCATCATTGGCCGACAAATGGATAAACAAGCCGAAGAAATTCAAAAAACAGTTCCCGATGCAAAAGTTGAACGCGTGGGTGAAGGCATTGTAGTGGAATTCAGCAGTAACGTACTCTTTGGATTTGACAAATCAAACTTATCCAACGATGCAAAAACGAACCTCAACAAACTGGTTGCTGTGCTTGAAAGTTTTCCTGATACGGATATCGAAATTCAAGGTCACACCGACAGCAAAGGGAGTGTAGCCTACAATCAATCCTTGTCAGAAGAACGGGCCGGTGTGGTTTCCAATTATCTAACAGCCAATGGCATTGCGCGCTACCGTTTAACAATTAGAGGATTTGGTGAAAATTCACCAAAATATTCAAACGACAGTAAAGAGGGCCAGATTCAAAATCGCAGGGTCGAATTTTTAATTGCTGCCAATGAAAAGATGAAGGCTGATGCCGAAAAAAACACAACAAATTAATTCAATAAATCACTTAATTACAAAAAATGAAAACTAAATTATTTTCTTTAACACTGCTTTTTATGCTCATGGCAACGCTCGCCCAAGCACAGGATTACAACAATTCAAAAATCTCCTTTGGTATTCTTGGTGGGGTGAACTTGCAAAATTTAAATGGGAAGGATGCCACAGGCGACAAACTTGAAAATGACATGATCATTGGTTACCATGTGGGCATCAATTTGCAGATGCCGCTTGCCTTGCAGTTTTATTTCCAACCCGGTCTTACTTTCAGCACCAAAGGAGGTGAAAACAACGACGGCATCATCACCAGCAAATACAAACTGTCGTACATTGAACTTCCGCTGAATCTTGTTTACAAAGGAAACCTCGGCAATGGGTTTCTCATGTTAGGTTTTGGACCCTATCTGGCTTATGGAATCAATGGTACAGCTTCTTTTAAAGGTGGCTCGGTAACGGTTGATTCTGATATTGAATTCAAAAACGAAGTGGAAGTGGGCGATCCATTAACCACGGCTTATTTCAAACCTTTCGATGCTGGAGCCAATATTTTATTGGGCTATGAGTTTCCTAGCAATTTGTTCATTCAACTTAACGCACAACTTGGCTTGATCAACATCAATCCTAAAGACAATCGTTTACCTGACAACGATTTAGCTATAAAAAACACAGGCTACGGGCTGTCGCTTGGTTACAGGCTATAATTAATTCGCTTTTCTCATATTTAAAAGGCCATCTGTTTTTGCATGATGGCCATTCTTTTTTACTGCATGATAAAGTTGCACAAAATTCTTGAACTATTCTTATTTTATTTGCCTTAAAAAAAATAAAGCGCTCACAATAAACGCTTTATAAAATTATAAGTAGCCCCAACAGGACTCGAACCTGTATCTAAAGTTTAGGAAACTTCCATTCTATCCCTTGAACTATGGGGCCGAGAATAATTCATTTTTAGGCTGCAAAAGTAATCGTTTTTCCACAAAAATCCTATCTTCATAACGTCACAAGCGTGCAGCTACCATCTGCTCGAGCTTCACCAGGTCGGCGGCAAATTTGCGGATGCCTTCAGCTAACTTTTCAGTAGCCATGGCGTCTTCATTGAGCAGCCAACGAAACATTTTTTCGTCGGGACTGATTTTTTCCAACTTCCAAGTGGCTGCGGCTTCGGCATTGAGTTTTAATGCCAGTGGCCTGTTCATTTGCTCCAGTTCGGATAGCAAAGTGGGTGCTATCGTCAGCAGATCGCAACCCGCGAGTTCAATAATTTCATCTGCGTTTCTAAAACTGGCGCCCATCACTTCGGTGGCATAACCAAAATGCTTGTAATAATTGAAGATTTCTGTAACCGAGAGTACACCTGGGTCTTCTGTGGCCAAGATGTGATCTACTTTTCGGTTGGCTTTGTGCCAATCGAGGATGCGGCCCACGAAAGGCGAAATAAGCTGAACGCCGGCTTCGGCGCACGCAATGGCCTGAACTTTACTGAACAGCAAAGTGAGGTTGGTTCTGACGCCTTCTTTTTCGAGCACTTCGGCAGCTTTTATCCCTTCCCAAGTGGCAGCCACTTTAATCAGTATGCGCTCGCGGGAAATGCCGTTGGCTTCATACATGGCAATCAATTGACGTGCTTTTGCAATAGAACCTTCTTTGTCAAATGATAACCTGGCATCCACCTCGGTGGAGACACGACCGGGAACAATCTTGAGGATTTCCATGCCAAAATTCACTGCCAAGCGATCCAAACACAGGCTCAACCGTGCTTGATGATTGTCGGCATTTTTGGTTGCATAAGCCAAGGCCTCGTCCACCAAATGTTGGTATTTTTCATCTTGTGCCGACGCATAAATCAATGACGGATTGGTAGTTGCATCTACAGGTTTATATTGTCGAATGGATTCAAAGTCGCCGGTATCGGCCACCACGCGGGTTACTTTTTTGAGTTGTGAAAGGGTATTTTCCATAAAAAGAATCATTTTTTGAGTGTATTATTTAACTTCACTGCCGTTGTGAAAAGCCTCGTCAGGTGAAACAAAACACAGTTTTCCGGCACTGTTTTCGGCCATAAGAATCATCCCTTGAGAGCTCACGCCCCGCAGTTCGCGAGGAATTAAATTGATCAACATCACCACTTTTTGACCGATGATGTTTTCAGGCCGGTAGTGCTCAGCTATCCCGCTTACAACAGTTCTTTGATCCAAACCTGTGTCAACGGTGAGTTTGAGTAACTTCTTGGCTTTGGGCATGGCTTCTGCGGCAATGATGGTTCCTGTGCGGAGGTCCATCTTAGCGAAATCGTCATAAGTAATGCTTTCCTTTTGCGGTGGATAGGAAGGTGCTTCAGCAGTGGATTCAGCAGCTTCTTGATTGGCTTTTTTGGTCGCGAGAAGTTTTTGAATTTGGAATTCAATGGCCTCATCTTCAATCTTTTCAAACAGATAATCCACTTCTCCCAGCTGATGGCCGGCAGCAACAAGAAGGGTTTCTTTGCTTTGGTTCCAATTCAAGTGGTCGAGGCGCATCATTTTTGTCAGCTTGGCTGCACTAAACGGAAGAAAAGGTTCGGACAACACCATCAGTTTAGCCACAATTTGCAATGAAACGGCAAGAATGGTTTTCACCCTTTGGGGATCGGTTTTGAAGATTTTCCAGGGTTCGTTTTCGGTGAGGTATTTGTTGCCCAAACGCGCAAGATTCATCAGCTCCGATAGTGCTTCTCGGAAACGGTACAACCCAATGGCAGCGGCAATCCGATCGGGATAGCCGTTCATCAGGTTCAAGGTTTCGTGGTCTTTTTCAGTAAGCTCCTTCATTTCCGGAACAACCCCTTCAAAATATTTGTGTGTCAGCACCAGCGTTCGGTTCACAAAATTGCCATAAACCGCCAAAAGTTCGTTGTTGTTGCGCGACTGAAAGTCTTTCCAGGTGAAGTCGTTGTCTTTGGTTTCGGGGGCATTGGCGGTGAGCACATACCTAAGCACATCCTGCTTTCCGGGAAAATCGTTGAGGTATTCGTGCAGCCAAACAGCCCAGTTGCGGGAAGTGGAAATCTTGTCGTTTTCTAAGTTAAGAAACTCATTGGCAGGAACGTTATCCGGAAGGATGTAGCTTCCTTCGCTTTTGAGCATGGCCGGAAAAATGATGCAATGGAACACGATATTGTCTTTGCCAATAAAATGCACAAGCTTTGAATCATCGCTTTTCCAGTAGGGCTCCCAGTCTTTTCCTGTTTTTTTGGACCACTCTTTGGTGGCCGAAATGTATCCGATGGGCGCGTCAAACCACACATAAAGCACTTTTCCGTCGGCTCCTTCAATGGGCACTTTCACGCCCCAGTCGAGGTCGCGGGTGACGGCACGGGCCTGCAAGCCTTGGTCAATCCACGATTTGCATTGGCCATACACATTGGTTTTCCAATCGTTTTTGTGTCCTTCAACAATCCATTGCCTAAGCCATTCTTCGTCCTGATCCAATGGCAGATACCAATGTTTGGTTTCTTCTAACACAGGAACATTTCCGCTGAGGGCCGACCGCGGGTTGATGAGGTCTTGAGGACTAAGCGAGGTTCCGCAACTTTCGCATTGGTCGCCATAAGCCCTTTCAAAATTGCAATGCGGACAAGTGCCGGTGATATACCGGTCGGCCAAAAAATGCTTGGCTTCTACATCATAATATTGCATTGAAGTTTTTTCGATAAAAACACCTTTTTCGTAAAGTTTTTTGAAAAAATCGGATGCCGTTTGGTGATGAATAGGTGCAGAGGTGCGCGAATACACATCGAAGCTGATGCCGAATTCTTGAAATGAATCCTTGATGATAGTATGGTAGCGATCAACAATTTCTTGCGGACTTATGCCTTCCTGTCGGGCCTTGATGGTGATGGGTACGCCATGCTCATCGGAACCACCGATAAACACCACATCTTCGCCTTTCATACGCAAAAAGCGCACATAAATATCAGCCGGAACATACACCCCCGCTAAGTGTCCAATGTGGATGGGGCCGTTGGCATAAGGCAGTGCCGAGGTTACGGTATAACGTTTGAATTGCTTACTTTTGGTTTCCATTTAGTAACGATCATTTAGGATGAAAAAAAACACGGCAAAGGTAACCAATAGTTTACAACCCATTACGCCTCCGCCGCTTCAAAAGGGCGACACCATCGCCTTTGCTGCCCCTGCAAGAAATACTTCTGCCGAAAATATTGCTTTTGCCCAACGTTTTTTTGAAGAGAAGGGCTTTAAAGTGCGCGTAGATGAAGAGCTGTGGGCCGTTGAAAACCAGTTTGCCGGCAGCGATGCCCATCGTGCCCAACATTTAAACAAGCTGTTTGCTGATTCAACTGTGAAAGCCATTGTTTGTGTTAGAGGCGGATATGGCAGCTTGCGGATGGTGGATCAACTTGATACAACGATCATTCAAAAACATCCCAAATGGCTGGCTGGTTTTTCTGACATTACGGTACTTCACGCTCATTTTCTCAGACAAGTCCAAATGGAAAGCATCCACTCTTCCATGCCTATTGATTTTTCCACCAACAGTGACGCGGCTTTGGAAAGTCTTTTAAATTGCCTCATAGGAAAAAACGTCGAATATATTTTTGAACCTCATGCCCTCAGCAAAGCCGGACAAGCTGCCGGATCACTTGTTGGAGGCAACCTCTCCATATTGTATAGCTTAGTGGGTTCGGTTTCTTTTCCCGAAACAAAAGGTCGTATTCTTTTCATTGAAGATGTGGATGAATACCTGTATCACATTGACAGGATGATGCTTAGCCTTAAACGTGCCGGTTATTTGGACGAACTTGCCGGATTGATAGTTGGCGGCATGACCAAGATGCACGACAACGCCCTCCCTTTTGGGAAAGAAGCAGAAGCGATTATAGCTGAGCATGTTGCGGAGTATAGTTATCCGGTGTGCTTTGGTTTTCCGGCCGGTCACCAACCCGATAACCGTGCACTTGTCTTTGGCAGAATGGCTTCGCTGACAGTAGAATCACAAAAAAAATGCAAATTTGTGCAAGAACTTCCTTCACTTTAAAACAAAAAACGAAACCCATGGCCGATCATAACGAACTCGGAAAAGCCGGAGAAGAGCTGGCTTTGAAACATTTAAGAGAAAAAGGCTACAAAATTTTAGAACTCAACTGGCATTTTGGCCGCGAAGAGATTGACATCGTGGCCATGGATGAAGATACTTTGGTGATTGTGGAAGTGAAAACAAGAACAACAAGTTGGTTCGGTGAGCCCGAATTTGCTGTAACACGATCCAAACAAAAGGCATTGGTGCGCGCCGCCGAGGGATACATCATCAAAAACAACCTTGATTTGGATACCCGGTTCGACATTGTTTCGGTGGTCATCACTCCTCACGAAAGAAAGGTGGAGCATATCGAAAACGCTTTTTATCCAACGCTTTAGGGTGTTTTGACTAAAACACCCTTCTTTAAACATCAGTTGAAATTTAACAATGAAAATTTTTCATCATCATAAGTACAATCATATCAGAGTCTTATTAATTCTTTTAACGCTTCCGTTTTTGGGATTGGGTCAGCTTGTTGAAAAAATGACAATCAATCCAACTTTAAATTCGAAGCAGTTCAAGCTTCAAACCCCTGCACA
>JADYZK010000294.1 GCA_020853175.1 Bacteroidales bacterium | reverse complement strand
GGAACAGGGGCTTATTATTACAAAGAATCAACGGCTGTGGGCTTGGTAACCACCGAAGACATGGTGGTGATGATGGACGAAATGGGCATAGAAACCAATCTCGATATTGATCGTATTTTAGAAACAGGAAAAATGGTTGAAAGAATCGTGGGTCGCAAGCTGCGCTCAGAAGCCATTCATCAAGGAAGGATTCCTAAAAGCCTTTCGGGCCGCGCATAGACCCAACACCGCCGCAGTGGTTTAAAAACACACAATTGCTGACAAACACACCATGATAAAAATTACCGAAACAGCGCGCGATGCCATGCAAGGCATCAAAAAAAACATCCCTGCCGAGGTTAAAATAAATTATATCAACGCCTTACTTGATGTGGGTTTCGATACCGTTGACTGCGGAAGTTTTGTGTCGCCCAGGGTTATTCCGCAAATGGCCGATACTACCCAAGTTGTTCAAGGCCTAAATATTACGCCAACTTCACCCGAAATCATGGCACTCGTTGTCAATCCAAAAGGAGTTCAACATGCCCTATCCGTAAACAGAATCAACTGTCTTTCCTACCCTTTTTCGGTTTCAGAGGAGTTTTTAAAACGCAATATGAACACCAGCGAAAAAATTGCGCTACAAAGTCTTGCACAAATGCTGGAGATGACGGAAAACACGCCAATGGACTGGGTGGTCTATCTTTCGATGGGACTTGGAAACCCTTATGGCGACACTTGGAGTATTGGAAAAGTAACCGACGCGGCAGGAAAGCTGATGTCAATGGGAATCCGGCGAATGCCCGTTTCCGATATCCTCGGTCAGGCCACACCCGACACCATATTTAATGTGTATTCCTCTTTGCGTAAAACTTTCCCCGAGGTAGATTTTGGCTTGCACCTGCACACCCTTCCTTCGCAAAGCCATCAAAAACTCGAAGCCGCTTGGGAGGCCGGTGTTACCAGCTTTGAGACAGTGCTCAACGGTTTGGGGGGTTGCCCCACGGCTGCAAACGAAATGGTTGGCAACCTCAGCACACAAGACCTTCTATCATTTCTGCAAGATAAAAACATCCCATGTAAGGTAAAACCCGATTCACTTTTCCCGGCCATGGAGATTGCGCAATCCTTTTAAATCGGCGCAAGGGTTTTAAGAGTTACATCAATAAAAACCCAACCTTCGATTCAAAATTGTAACCTCCATGCTTCATTCTTCTCAATTCAGACGTTCCTTCCCGGAATTTATAGCCTAAAAATAATTTTCTTAGCCATAATATACAAAACTCCTGTATCTTATGATTGGGAGTCGTATATTTGTCTATGTTTTTTGTTGATCTCATATACAATCTATCGGTTCTGGTGGCCATCAGCGTACTCTCGGGTTTCGTTAGTCAGCGTTCAAAGCAGCATGATAGTTATAAAAAAATCATCCAAGGCTTGCTTTTTGGAGCTGCTGCTGCCATCGGCATTGCTTATCCGGTTTCTTTTGCTGACGGTATTTTTTTTGATGGTAGAAGCATTGCCATCAGTATTTCGGCCATGCTTTTTGGTCCGCTCAGCGGGTTAGTCAGCGCCACAATGGCCATTGCATTAAGAGCTTACATTGGCGGCAAAGGTTTATTTATGGGCATTTCGGTAATTGTTACAGCTTTTACTATTGGACACATTTTTTATCTCCGCTATACCCGAAAAACAACTGTAATTACTCCATTTATCATTTATTTGATGGGTATTGTAGTGCATGTTGTAATGGTTTTGCTCATGTTCACCCTCCCGAGCAGCTATCGTTTGGTTACCATGCATGATACCGCCTGGGCCATCCTACTTATCTATCCAATGATCACCCTACTCATTGGAAAAATTTTGATTGACCAGAGCATGAATAAAAAGCTCATGGACGATCTCAAACAAAGCGAGCGTAATTTTAGAACAACTTTTTTTAGTATCGGCGATGCCATCATCACTACCGACAATTTAGGCACCATCAAAAATGTCAACACCGAAGCGGAGAAGCTAACGGGCTTTCGGCAGAGTGAACTTGAGGGGAAAAATATTGGAGAAGCACTTCAACTATTGGATCAAAAAACAAGAGAACCTATTGAAAACCCTGTCTTTCAAGTGTTACGACAAGGGAAAACCATCCGTTTTGAACCTTTTTTGCTTCAACAAAAAAGCGGCAATATCATTCCTGTTGCCGATTCTGTTGCGCCATTATTAGACAAAATCAGCAGTGTGAAAGGCGCTGTTTTTGTTTTCAGAGACCGGCGGCACGAGATTGCACGAAACAACGCCCTTTTAAAAACAGCTGAAAGCTACCAAAACCTGTTTAATAATTTAGGCCATGCAGCATACGTGCAAGACCGGCAAGGCCGTTTCATTGACGTGAATGATGGAGCCGTGGCGCTGTATGGCTATCCGAAAACCGATTTCATTGGCAAAACACCCAGCTTTTTGGCGGCTCCCGGCATGAACAACCTCGAAGAGCTGAACGAAAACATACAAGCGGCTTTTGACGGCGATGTATGCGTTTTTGAGTTTTGGGGCAAAAAATCAGATGGTACGATCTTCCCCAAAGAGGTGCATCTTTTTAAATCAACCTATCACAGCCAAGAGGTAATTTTCGCTTTAGCGCATGACATCAGTTTGCGCAAAAAAACCGAGAAAGACCTTGAAGCCACCCAAGAAAGATACCAAACCCTTTTTAATGCCAGTCCGGTGGGTATCGTTCTTGAAGACTTAGACGGAATTATTTTAGATGTAAACGAAACCATTTGCTTTGATTATGGTTTTGCACGCCACGAGTTGCTGGGTAAATTTGTTGGTATTTTGGTTACAGAAGACTATAAGTCGCTGATAGACAACAATATTAAAAAAATAAAAAAACAAAAAATGTTCTCCACCCGAGTGGAGGGAACAACTAAAGATGGCATCAAAAAGATTTTTGAGCTGATTGAAACAATGATAGAGCTTCCCGATGGCCGCCAAGGAATATTGTCCATTTCAAAAAATATTACCGAGCAGGTGATGGCCGAAAAAACCCTCATCAAAAGCGAGGCGCGCTTTAAAGCCATCGTTTCGGCAGTGCCTGATTTGTTTTTCAGGATCAACAACGAAGGTGAGATTATTGACTGTTTTGCGCACAATTCGGAACAAATGAACAGGCCGGCGAACTTTTTTATAGGGAAATTTATACAAGAAATAGAGCCTCGGCAGCTGGCCGAAAAAAGCACCACCGTACTGAAAAACGCTTTTACAACCGGTGAGCTTCAGCAGTTTGAATACAGCCTCAAGATCAACGACACTCTCCACTGGTTTGATGCTCGTATTCTTAAAAGTGGCACCGATGAAGCTTTAGCCATCATCCGCAACATCACCGACCGCAAGGTGGCCGAAATGGAAATTCAACACCAGAAAAACTTTATTGAAACCCTGTTTGAATCCATTCCCAATCCGCTGTTCTACATGAACACCAAAGGAATTTTTCTTGGAGTGAATAATGCCTATAAAACGCTGTTCAACATTGAGGAATCTGATATTGTAGGGAAAAATATATACGATATCGAAAACGAAAGCAACGCCAGTAGATATAAAGATTCTGACAAAAACATTTTCGATGGTATTGATGCCATTCAAGTACTTGAACGTACCCTCAGCTTGCCTACTGGCGAGGAAATAGAGGTTATTTTAACCAAATCGCCTTTTCCCGATGCAGAGGGCAAAATCGGTGGTTTGATCGGTATGATCACCGACATCACGACCCGCAAAAAGATGGAAATGGATCTCAAAACAGCCAAAGATCAAGCAGAAGAAAGCGACCGATTGAAAACCTCTTTCCTCAACAACATGAACCACGAAATCAGAACCCCGTTGAATGCCATCATCGGATTTTCTGACTTGCTGTTTGATGACTATTCGCAAGAGGAAAAAAGAGGATTCGTCACCATCATCAACAACAATTCGGAGCAGCTGCTCAAAATCATTGACGATGTACTTGCCATTTCACG
>JADYZK010000293.1 GCA_020853175.1 Bacteroidales bacterium | reverse complement strand
TGCCTTACCCTGTATTCATACTTGGCCTGCTGTGTCCTGATGCTTTGGTACAAGGTTTCGTAACCTTTAAAAGCAGCGTGCTCGTCTGTCATATCAACGTACCAAGCAATATCGCCATCGTTCACAACGGCATCATCAGCAAGCGTAGCATTGAAAAGCAGCCCTGCATTGAAATGATCACTCAAGGTTGACATCAACTCAAAAATGAATTGTCCACCCATGTTGTTACCCATCAAAACAGCATATTTTCCTTCGGGATAGGTTCGGTAATTGGCCTTGATCATCGTTACAATTTCATCTATCCTTTCAGTTGTGGTAAAATCTTGTTTAAAAGGTATTTCAACGATAATGCAAGCAGGCAACCGTGTTTTTACAACGGCTTGGTTGAGTTGGGCCAACAGATTGGACGAAGCGGTTGCTTCAGTATGATCAACGGCATCGTTCAAAACATACACCACGGGATAGTTTCTGGTTTCGCTGTCGTAGTTGGCAGGTTTCATCACTTGAAAAGCGAGTAAACCATCGGCGGTGACAAGCTGGTTGAGCTGTGCTGCGGAAGGGATAAGTAATTCAGGTTGAATGGATTGCTGTTGAGGATAATCAATTCCATCGAAAGCATGACGCATAAAAGAAAAGGCCTCGGGCAAAGCGGCATGCCAGCAATCCCAACTGTGCCCGCCATTGCGGATGCGAAATTCATGCGCGATTTGCTGCTCGTCGAGCAAACTATGCAAGGCGTTGGCAGTGTGGGTCAGCGTTTCTTCGTCGTCTCCACAATCAATGAAATAATGTTGGCCACTGAGTGAAGGATCGCCGACTGTTTCAAAAAAATGAAACGGACTGTATTTGATAAAATGATCGGTTAGGCGCTGGTTTCCAGACACTCCCATCCCGCCAAAAATGGTAGCCCACTGCCCATCAAAAACACCTTGCGGCTCATTCAAGTATTGCTCATCGGTGCGGAACGACATGCTGAGGGATACGCCTGTTTTAAAGGTTTCGGGGTTTTTTGCTGCCAACATCAGCGCACCATAACCGCCCATGGAGTAGCCCATCACCGCCCTTTGATGGGCTTCGGGCTTGGTTCTGAAAAGCTTATCTACCTCCGGAACAAGCTCATTGATAAGCATTTGCATATAAGGATAATTGCCATTGTATCTGTCGAGCCAATAGTTGTTGTAGCCCTGTGGCATCACAAAAATGACCGATCCAATGCTGTCGGCAAAGCGGTCGGCGTAAAAAGAAATATTCCCCCCTTGGTACCAAGCCTTTTCGTTGTCGCCAAAGCCATGCAACAAATACACCACAGGAAAACGCAGTGATTCATCAGTATAGTTGTCAGGAAGCAAAACGGCGTAATTGATCGAACGATTGAGCCGAATGCTTTGAAGCTGAAGATCGGGTTTCAGTCTAACAAATGTCGGCTCTTCTTCAATAGGATCAATCGGTTTTTTCTTGCACGACATCACAGCTGTTGTCATTAACAGCAGCAACAAAATCTGCAACAAAAAAATGATTTTTCCGTTTTTCATCCTTGGTTTTATCATTGATTTATTGTGTGTGAGGCAAAAGCCGACTCCAAAGGCTTGTCGCCATACACCACGTATGATTTAAAGTAAATTCTGAAATCAGGATCTTGGTTGGCCCAATGGATGGTGATTTGGTGCTGGCCCTGGTCCAAATGATATTTATGATAGATGTCGTATTTTCTCACGATATAATCAAACGGCATCTTGACCTGTTCCATCAATTTTCCGTCAATATACACATCCAAAAGGGCAACAAAATCGCGGGTTTCGTCAATACAGCGGCTTTTTACATTGCCCAAAACCACAATGCCGTTGCCTTCAAAATTGATGGCAATATCATTGTCGAGATGGTCGGTGCGCACCAGCAATTCTTTCACAGGATACATATCGGGGAAGGATTGTTCTAATGCTTGCTGAACGGGTTTTTGCAATTTTATTTCCACTTCATTTTCACCCACTGTGCCTCCAAGCTCTGAAATATGCTCAAGCGCATGGTTATAGCTGAGTTGATACACATCGTTAAGTGTAAGTTTTGAATACGGGAAATCGAGGTCTTCCACTTTCTCAATGGCAGGTTTCCAAAAAGTAGGAATATTGCTATAGCCCATCATTACACCAAGGATGCCCGCGGCTGTTGCAGGGTTGCAATCGGAATCTTGACCGCAGCGCGTGGCGATGTCCATGGTTAGGTGAAAATCTTTGTTGCCATAAAGCAAACCCACCACCACGTAAGCGGCATTCACGGAAGCATCAATATTAAAGGAGTTGAAAACGCCTTCGGGACAACCTTTTTCACTAGTGTGTTTCTTTTCGATCTCGAACCAGCATTTTTTCCAGTCATCGGGGTATTGTTGATGCCATTTTATGACATCGGCAATGGTTTGATGGAACCTGCTTTCGGGCGGGATGGACAATAGTCCTTGATTGACGACATAATGGATATCATCCGAAACAAAAGCAGCGGCATACATTCCGGCCATAAATACGCCACCATACCAGCCATCGCCATAGTTCATGATGTGGCCTGTGCGGTCGCAAATTTCGGCAGCTGAGTTGGGCATTCCGGGCGACATCAATCCGGCAAAGTCGGCTTCAATCTGAAAATCTATGTCATCGGCATGAGGATTATTTTCCCAATGGCCTGAGGCCGGAGGCATGATTCCATTGAGGATGTTGTAGCGCGCTGCTTGATTGGCGTGCCACAGTTTATAATCCTCGCGGGCAAAAGCCACTGCAAAAGAATCGGCAGGAGCAAACATTCCCAATCGTTCGATCACCTCAACAAAAGTGAAATCGAGATAAACGTCATCATACAATCCGGGATCCACCACGTAAGTTTCATTGATGTAATCATCATACCACACCATCTGTTGGTAAT
>JADYZK010000292.1 GCA_020853175.1 Bacteroidales bacterium | reverse complement strand
GGCTACCTTCCTGAAGAACGCGGGTTGTATAAAAAAATGAAAGTTGGCGAACAAGCCCTATATCTCGCTCAGCTGAAAGGTGTTAACAAAGTCGTTGCTCGAAAAAAACTCCACGAATGGTTCGATAAGTTCGATATTGGAACATGGTGGGACCGCAAGGTGGAAGAGCTGAGCAAGGGAATGCAGCAAAAAATTCAGTTTATTGTTACAGTAATTCATGAGCCTGAACTGCTGATCTTTGATGAACCTTTCAGCGGCTTCGATCCGGTGAACGTCAACATCATTAAAAATGAAATTCTTCAATTGCAAAAAAACGGAGCGACCATTCTGTTTTCAACCCACAATATGGAATCGGTTGAGGAACTTTGCGACCATATTGCTTTGATCAATGCCAGTGAAAAAATATTGGACGGCACGGTTGAAGAAATAAAAAGAGGCTACCGCTCGCATACTTTCGAGTTGATTTTAGATGGTTTGAAAACCAATGTTGAACACATCATACCGCGCGGCTTTGAAATGGTTTCCACCCAATCCAACGCTTATGGCGAAACCCAAGTGCGCATTAAGAGCCCCATCATGGTTGATTCCAACAGTTTGATTGCTAACATTATGCCTCAAGCCACCATTGTTTCCTTCAAGGAAGTTTTACCCAGCATGAATGAAATTTTCATCGAGCAAGTCCAAAAAGCAAAGCCGCTAACCACACGAATTGCTGTTGATCATCAAACCTTAAAACAATAAGTATGAACAACGTCTGGCTCATTCTTCAACGGGAATATCTCACACGGGTGAAGAAAACAAGCTTCATTGTGATGACGTTTCTTGGCCCCATTTTAATGGCTGCATTAATGATTGTCCCTATCCTATTGGCAACAATGGAAGATGTAGGAACCAAGAAAATCGCTATCCTTGATGAAACCGGCTGGTTTGCCGGAAAATTTGAATCGGATGAAAACAACCAATACAGCCTTGTTGATGGCGAGCTGGAATCAGAAAAGAAAAATGTTCTTTCGGGCACTTATGATGCCTTGATTTACATTCCCTCGCCCACGTTTAACGTGCCTGCCAATGTAGAGCTTTTCAGTGCCAAGCGCACTTCAATGAGTCTGAAAGCCCATGTGCGCAACACCATAAAAGCCGAAATTGAAAACCGAAAACTACTTAGCGCCGGCATTGACCCCAATCTAATAAAAGAAGCCCGCACCGATGTGAACGTGCTGACCATTCGCCTGAGTGAAGACGGCACCGAGGCCAACAGTTACACTGAAGTGCAAGTGGGTTTGGGTATTTTTTCGTCTATCCTCATTTATTTCTTTATTTTCCTTTTTGGCTCGCAGGTGATGCGTGGTGTGATTGAAGAAAAAACCAACCGGATTGTAGAAGTCATCATTTCATCTGTAAAACCCTTCCATTTGATGATGGGAAAAATTACCGGAATTGCATTGGTTGGACTGACCCAATTTTTACTTTGGGTGGTACTTACAGGTGGCATTTTCTTGGTATTTACAGCTTTTTTCGGAAGTGAGGCGACCATGACAAACGCCATGCCCGCAGCCGGTATGATGAACCAAAACATGGACATGGGTGGCGTTGCCTCGCAGCAGGCTATGGCACAAATTTTCGATGTGATACACTCCATCAACTTTGGTGTCATCATCTTTAGTTTTGTGTTTTACTTTTTAGGTGGCTATTTATTGTATGCTGCACTTTTTGCCGCCATCGGCGCTGCTGTTGACAACGAAGCTGACACACAACAATTTATGTTGCCTGTTTCCCTTCCGTTGATAGGAGGAATTGTAGTATCTAATTTTGTGGTGAACAATCCCGATGGTCCCATCGCGTTTTGGCTTTCCATGTTTCCGCTCACCTCACCGGTGTTGATGATGGTACGTATTCCTTTTGGCGTTCCGTATTACGAGTTAGCTGCTTCAATGTTATTGCTTGTGGCAGGATTTATTTTCACCACTTGGATTGCCGCCAAAATTTACCGAACCGGCATTTTAATGTATGGTAAAAAGGTCAACTATAAGGAGTTATGGAAGTGGCTTAGATACTAATGCTTTTGGAAACCAATTGTGCTAAAAGGATAATAAAAGCCAAAAGGATTCAGAAAGAAAAGTGAATATCGGCCTTACAAAACATCTACTTTTCCCCCTATCGAATAAAATCTTCAGGTTTGGCTTGATGCGTTGACGACGGTTCGCAGCAAGCTCCTTTCACCTTCATTTCTTTGTTGGGTGTAAGCATTTTTGATTTCGGACTGATGAAAGGAATGCCCAGCGACAGACCACGTAAAATAAAGATAATTCCCAGCACAACAATAAACACAGGAATCACTTTTGTCATGCGTTTGCGGAAAGTTCCGGTAGCCAAATTTCCTAACAAGGAAACGCTCAACATGATAGGAATGGTTCCTAAGCCAAAGAGCACCATAAACAAAACCCCGAGGGTAACATCATTGGTGTTGATGGCTCCGGCAATGGCCACATACACCAAACCACATGGCAAAAGACCATTTAAAAGGCCAATAACGAACAAGTTGCTCTTGCTATGGTAACCAAACAAAACCCGAAAACGTCGAATCAAACTGCCGGTGAAGCCCGAAGTAAACCGGTCGAAGTTCAATTTACCTCTAAATAAAAACGGGAAGAAAACCGACAAAACCATGATTACACCCATGATAATAGAGGCCCATTGTTGAAATCCGGCCATTTGGATGCCTCTTCCGAGAAGACCAAAAATAGCTCCTAAAACACCATAGGTGAAAGTGCGTCCTAAATTGTAGAGTAACCCACCCCATGCACGGTCGAACCAGCTTTTTTGACCAAGTGGAAGCGCAATGGCAATGGGACCACACATCCCGATGCAATGAAAACTGCCAATCAAGCCGATGGTTAAAGCGGTATAAAGTTCAATCATAACTACTCAATTACAATTGTTTTTTCAGTGTAATAGCCCTGATTGTTGAACGTCCAATCTATTTTCACAATGTAGCGGCCATGAAGTTCAGGCAGCGGAAACTTAAAAAACCCATTGGCATCAGGTTTCAACTCAAATGTTTTGTCGCCAAACTCTTCCATACGGTTGTAAAAATGTACGGTGCCTTTGATTTGCTCAGGTTCAAAGAAAACAGGGAACATGATTTGAAGCTGTCCTTGGCCGATGGTATATTTTATCTCCTCTTCAAAAGGCACGGTGTTGGTCTTTTTTTGAATCAATTCTTGAAAAGCCTGTCCTTTTGGATAGTAATCTTTTTCAACCAATTGGATATTTTCGCGCATCATCAGCACGGCAAAAATGATAATCATAATCATAAAAGCGGCCATTGCCAGCGCCAATTTTGTTCCCCAGTTCCATTTCATAGCGAGATGAGTTTTAAGTGAGTTTTTGTTAATCTAAATTATTTGGGCCGATAAAAGTAGTTTTAAAGCTTTCTAATTTCTGGCCGTTGGAATAGATGCCTACCTCAACAGCGGTGTTGCTCGACAAGAGGGCTACTTTTGGAAGCACCATCAAAAAGTTGGATTCGACGATTTTTCCTCCGGCCACTATGATGGGACCTCCCATTACAATCACTTCGCCATCTGCACTTTCCAATTTGATTTCAATAGGCATATCCATGCGTGTTTTGTTCACAAGCTGAACCTTAAAGATGTTGGAATAGCTTTCGGCACCATACTCTTGAAATAACGTTCCCGGCACACGCAAAATAGTGGCCTCAACATCCGATCGCAGCGTAAAAAGACTGGCAACCAACACCAATAAAAGCGTTAAAAACGCAGAGTATGCGATGGAACGGGCATTAAAAATTTTATTTTGACCTTCGGCAATGCCTTTTTCAGAAGAATAACGAATGAGGCCACGCGGTTTTTTCACGCGGTCCATTACAGCATCGCAGGCATCCATACAAGCCGTACAATTGATACATTCCAATTGTGTTCCATTGCGGATATCAATGCCGGTGGGACACACGACCACGCAGTTGTTGCAGTCAATACAATCGCCTTTGATAGAATCTTCGGCAGGTTTTTGTTTGCCGCGCGGCTCTCCTCTTTTGTAATCATAAGCCACGACGATGGATTTATTATCGAGTAAAACGCCTTGCAAACGTCCATAAGGACAAGCGATGAGACAAACCTGCTCGCGAAAGAAGGCGAAAATAAAATAGAATACCCCCGAAAACAACAGCATAGCACTAAAGCCCACAATATGTTGGAGCGGGCCTTCGGTTACGAGTTTTTTTACCTCATCCATTCCAATGATGTAGGCCAAAAAAGTATTGGCCACAAGCACAGCAATGGTATAAAAAATGAGATGTTTGAGCGTTTTACGCCAGATTTTATCAAAGTTCCAAGCCTGACGATTCAGTTTTTTTTGTTGGTTGGCACTTCCCTCGATAAGGTATTCGATTTGACGAAAAACAAACTCCATGAAGATGGTTTGAGGGCAGGCCCAACCGCAAAAAAGCCTTCCAAAAATGACCGTGAAGAGGATGATAAAAACAATAAAAGTGATGATGGCCAACACCACGAGGTGAAAATCTTGCGGCCAAAACAACTGTCCGAAAAGAATAAATTTACGTTCAAGGATGTTGAAGAGCATAAAAGGCTCGCCATTGTATTTTATCCAAGGAACAATGAACAAGGTGGCCAGCAAAATGGAAGCCACGATCCAACGCTGGTTGTATTTTTTTCCTTTTGGTTTTTTAGGATAAATCCATGCTCTTTTGCCGTCGTCACCTACCGTGGCAATTTTATCGCGGAAAGAACCTGAATTGGAATCGGTCACGCCTTTGGTTTGGGTACTCATTACTAAAAGTTTGTTTGGTTTGGGTTTTTAGTTTAAAAACTCATCCCCTTCAGAAACACTGTCTGAGAGGGGATGAGAGCGATGTTTCCATCAAATGTACGTGTATAAATGATGTGTGTTAAAGACGCATGGCG